>CAZDIC010000190.1:0-3009 GCA_964505395.1 uncultured Alistipes sp.
TCTACCTCGCTACACCGCCGTTGTATAAGTGCACAAAGGGTAAGGTTGAGGAATATTGCTGGACCGACCAACAGTTGCAAGCCTTCATTGCCGGGCATGGCGACAAAACCAAGGTGCAACGCTACAAAGGTCTTGGTGAGATGAGCGACCAGGAGTTACGCGACACCACAATGTCGCCCGAGAACCGCTTGCTCAAACAGGTGCATATCAGCGACGCCGCCGAGGCCGACCGCATCTTCTCGATGCTTATGGGTGAGGATGTGGCTCCCCGCCGCGACTTCATTGAAGCCAACGCCAACTACGCAAATATCGATGCCTAACAACGGTGCACCCCGGTGCACCACTCGGATATAAATGATACCGGCTTACGGAACAACTCCGGTAGGCCGGTATCGTTCTTTTCTCCCACCTCGCCCCTCCTTTCTCTATCCTCACACTCCTTTCTCCCCGACTTGCACTCCTTTCTCCCGCCTCACTTTTCACTTTTACCTCTTACCTCTCACCTCTTATCTCTCTTTCCTCGTTACTTCCTCACACAAACCGGGTTATCAGTGAAACATATTGCCCCCTGAAAACGTTATATTTGTAGAGGGAAAGAATAATATTACCAATAACATCAAACGGAATACACATGGCTATGAAATCATCAAAAGCGGAAAAGCTAAGAAGCCAAGTGCTTGACTACATATCACATCCGTCAGCCACCACCTTTAACTACAAACAGGTGTCGCACGCAATCGGCGTGGAGACACCCGCCCTGCAACGTTCGGTAGCTCTGCTCTTGGCCGAGCTGGCGTTCGACGGCGACCTTATCGAAGTGGCTCCCGGCAAATTCAAGGCGCCCAAACGCAGCAATGCCGCAACCACCGGCATCTTTGTGCGCCGTTCCAATGGAAAAAACAGCGTTATCACCGACAGCGACAACGAAGCTATCTTCGTGGCTGAACGCAACTCAATGCACGCCCTCAACGGCGACCGCGTGGAGGTGGTTGTTGCCGCCCGTCGTCGCGGTCAAGAGCCCGAGGCCGAAGTGACACGCATTATCGAGCCGAAGGAACAAACATTTATCGGTACACTGCAGGTGGATAAGAACCTGGCATTCCTGAAAACCGACTCAAAGTTTCTTGCATGCGACATCTTCATCCCTCGCAACAAGCTCAAAGGGGGTGAAACCGGCGACAAAGCCATTGTGAAGATTACTTCCTGGCCCGACGACGCCAAGAATCCCCGTGGTGAGGTGGTTGACATCCTCGGCAAAACCGGTGAAAACAATGCTGAAATTCATGCAATCCTTGCCGAATTCGGCTTGCCATATAAGTACCCGGCAAATGTGGAGCAGGCTGCCGACAAAATTGATGCCGGCATCACTCCCGAAGTCATCGCACAACGTGAGGACTTCCGCGCCACCACCACCTTCACCATCGACCCGAAGGACGCCAAGGACTTTGATGATGCGCTGTCGTTTAAGCAGCTCGCCAACGGCCACTATGAGGTGGGTGTGCACATTGCCGATGTAACTCACTACGTAACCCCGGGCTCTGTTATCGACAAGGAGGCACAGCAACGCGCAACCTCGGTTTACCTCGTTGACCGCGTGGTGCCGATGCTCCCCGAACATCTGTGTAACGGTATCTGCTCGTTGCGCCCCAATGAGGAGAAATTGGCCTTCTCGTGTGTGTTTGAACTCGACGATAACGCTAACATCATCAATCATCGCATTGTGCGCACAGTGATTAAGAGCGACCGCCGATTTGCTTATGAGGAGGCTCAGGAGGTGATTGAAACCGGAAAGGGTGACCTTGCCAACGAAATTCTTACCCTCGACCGTCTCGCCAAGAAACTGCGTGAACGCCGATTTGAAAACGGCTCAATCGCATTTGACCGCGAGGAGGTGAAGTTTAACATCGACGAAACGGGGCACCCCACAAGCGTGTATTTCAAGGTGTCGCAGGATGCCAACAAACTCATTGAGGAGTTTATGCTGTTGGCCAATCGCACCGTGGCCGAGACTGTTGGTCGCAACGAGAAGCGTCGCAAGAGCAAGGCGTTTGTGTATCGTGTGCACGACCAGCCCGACCCCGCCAAATTGGCCGATGTGGCTACAATCGCACGCACTTTCGGCTACAAGCTAAAAACTACCGGCGACGCTCGCGACATTAACAACTCGCTCAACAAGATGCTTGCCGATGTTAAGGGTAAGGGTGAAGAGAACTACCTCTCGGTGCTCGCCATCCGTTCAATGGCAAAAGCCATCTACACCACCGAAAACATCGGTCACTATGGCCTCGGATTTGACTACTACACCCATTTCACCTCGCCTATCCGTCGTTACCCCGACATGATGGTGCACCGCTTGCTCGAGCGCTATCTGACAGGTGGCCGCAGCGTGAACCACGAGAAACTTGAGGACCAGTGTAAACACTCCTCGTCGATGGAACAGTTGGCAAGCAATGCCGAACGCTCGTCGATTAAGTATAAGCAGGTGGAATATATGGCCGACCACATGGGCGAAGTGTTCGAAGGTATGATTTCGGGTGTAACCGAGTGGGGCCTATATGTTGAAATCAACGAGAATAAGTGTGAAGGCCTTGTGCCGATGCGCGACCTCGCCGACGACTACTACGACCTTGATGAGAAGAACTACTGCTTGCGTGGCCGTCGTCATGGCAATGTGTATCGCCTTGGCGACAATGTGACCATCCGTGTGGCCAATGCCAATATCGACAAAAAGCAACTCGACTTTGTGATTGTTGACGAGAAGGGGCGCACCGACGGCACCGATGATATGGGTATCAAGGTGACTGTGGCTCAGGCATTGGCACCCTCAAAGTCCAACGGTAAGAAACGTTCCGGTAAGAGCGCGGACAAGGGGTCCGGTAAAGGTTCTGCCAAAGGCTCCGGAAATGGAACGGGTAAAGGTGCCGACAGTTCAAAGCAGGTGTCACGCCACGAGAAAGCCAAGGCTGCAGCTCGCTCAAGCCGTAAAGAGAAAGCCCAAGCCGCCAAAGG
>CAZDIC010000191.1:0-3004 GCA_964505395.1 uncultured Alistipes sp.
GCGATGCCGAGGCGAGCACCGTTCATCAGAGCCATTACATATTTAATAAGGCCCAAACGGCGTGAACCGCAGAGTTCTGCTTTTGCGTTTTTGTAAACAAGTTCGCATGTGGGTGAACCCTTGATACCGAGCTTGTTTTCAATGCGACGAACGTTTACACCGCCTTGGCGCTTGTCGTAGATGAACATCGACAAACCGCGGCCGTCCTTTGTGCCCTCTTCCGAGCGAGCGAGAACCAAGTGGATGTCGGCGTCACCGTTGGTGATGAAGCGCTTAACACCGTTGAGCAACCATGTGCCATCGGGTTGTTCGGTTGCTTTGAGCATTACCGACTGAAGGTCGGAACCTGCATCGGGTTCGGTCAAGTCCATCGACATTGTTTCACCGGCGCAAACGCGGGGGATGAAACGTGCGCGCTGGTCGTCGGAACCGAATTCATAGAGGGTTTCGGCGCAGTCTTGCAAACCCCAAAGGTTTTCAAAACCGGTGTCGGCGCGGCTAACGATGTCGGCAGCCATGATGTAGGGGGTGATGGGGAAGTTCAAGCCACCGAAACGGCGAGGCATCGACATGCCCATCAAGCCGGCCTTGCGGCAAGCATCGAGGTTGGCTTGTGTGCCGCTGGCATAGGTTACGCGACCGTTAGCCACTGAGGGGCCTTCGTGGTCAACACCTTCGGCATTGTCGGCGATGGTGGTGCCGCAGAGCTCACCTACAATTTCGAGCACGCGGTTATAGTTGTCCATAGCGTCGTCGTGGTTGATCGGCGCGTAATCAAATTTGTCGGCATCGGCAAAATCACGCTCCTTAAGCGCAACGATTTTGCGCATCAAAGGGTGTTGGAGGTGAAGTTTGAGATCCGGATTATCTGTATAAAAATTAGCCATGGCTGTTTCGTTTACTTGGAGTTCTTCTTGTAATACTTGATGAGCTTCGGCACAACTTCCTCATAGTTGCCTGTAATCACATAGTCGGCAATTGCGTTGATAGGCGCGTTGGGGTCGTTGTTGATTGAGATGATAATTGAGCTCTCTTTCATGCCGGCGATGTGCTGGATTTGACCCGAGATGCCGCAAGCAATGTAGAGTTTCGGGCGCACGGTAACACCGGTCTGGCCGATTTGGCGTTCGTGTTCGGTGAAGCCTGCGTCGACAGCTGCACGTGTGGCACCAACTTCGCCACCGAGGGCGTTGGCGAGTTCGGCCAACAGGTCGAAGCCTTCTTTGCTACCAACACCGTAACCACCGGCAACGATGATGGGTGCGCTCTTGATGTTGATTTTCGACTTGGCGATGTGGCGGTCGATGATTTCAACCACGTAAGCATCGTCGCTAACGAAATCGTGGGCGTCGAGGTTGAGAATTTCTCCTTTATAATTAGCATCAAGAATTTGCTTTTTCATTACACCTTCGCGCACGGTTGCCATCTGCGGACGGCAGTCGGGGTTCACGATGGTTGCCACGATGTTACCACCGAAGGCAGGACGAATTTGGTAGAGCAAATTTTGATATTCTTTGCCTGTTTTGGGATCCTTGTGGTCGCCGATTTCCAATGCGGTGCAGTCGGCGGTCAAACCTGAATGAAGTGCCGATGATACACGGGGACCGAGGTCACGGCCGATGCAGGTGGCACCCATCAAGCACACTTGCGGCTTAATCAACTTAAAGAGGTTGATGAGCACTGAAGCGTGAGGGTTTGAGGTGTAGGGATACAAACGTTTGTCGGCTACTTTATACACCATGTCTACACCGTAGGGGTAGAGCGATGTTTCAATGCCGTCGAGGTTGTCGCCGATAACAAGTGCTTCGAGCTTTACGCCCAACTTGTCGGCGAGGTGGCGCCCTTTGGTGAGCAATTCAAGGCTCACATCGGCAACCTTTCCTTCATCATATTCGCAATAAACGATAACGTTATTTTGACTTTTGATGTTATATTTATTCTCCATAGAGTTTCTGTTTTTTGTGAGGGTTAACCGATGGTGTGGTTGGCGATGAGGGTCTTCACGAGGTTCTCGATCTGCTCATCATTATTCTCAAGTTGGAGATTCTCCTTTGCGGTGAATACCACATTTTCAATAGCCTTAACCTTTGTGGGTGAGCCGGCCATACCGATTTGCTCGGGATCGGCTTCCACAAATGCTGCTCCCCATTCCTGGAGGTTCAAGCCGGGGCGCTTGTCAACAAGTGCTTGCTGCTCTTCCGAGAGTGCGGCTTTTTCCGAGGGGCTTACGGCATATTTGTATTGCATCACACGACGGGCATTGCGCGGACGACATTCTGCAGCCGAACCGTTAACTGTTACTACCAACGGCAGCGGAGCCTTCACGGTTTCTACGCCGGTCTCAATGCGACGAAGGATGGTGGCATAGCCATTCTCCAAACTCAAGATTTCTTCGGCATAGGTAACTTGCGGCAAGCCAAGCTTCTCAGCTACTTGGGGCCCTACCTGTGCGGTGTCTCCGTCGATTGCCTGGCGACCGCAGAGCACAATGTCAACATTCTCCATCTTTTTGATGGCCTGTGCCAATGAGTAAGAGGTAGCCAATGTGTCGGCACCACCAAGCGCGCGGTCGGTGAGCACGATGCCGGTGTCGGCGCCTCGATACATGGCTTCACGTATCACTTCTGCAGCGCGGGGCAGTCCCATCGTCAGGATTGTGACTGTTGACCCCGGGTTGGCATCCTTCAGGCGAAGAGCTTGCTCCAATGCGTTGAGGTCTTCAGGATTGAAGATGGCGGGCAGTGCTGCACGATTGATAGTGCCATCTTCTTTCATTGCATCTTTTCCCACGTTGCGGGTATCGGGTACCTGCTTGGCGAGAACAACGATGTTTAAACTCATAATTCTATTATTAGCAATTAATTTATATTTTCATGGGAGAGGTGCACGTTAGATTATAATCTGTTGCCGTCGCGCCGTGCCCACGCCACAACGATGCAAAGATACTCAAAATAGCCGACTAACCAAAATTTTTAACCCCCTTTATGCCCTCTGCAGCCCTCCC
>CAZDIC010000192.1:0-2991 GCA_964505395.1 uncultured Alistipes sp.
AGAAGGTTTTTCGGCTCCTACGCCATCGCAAAGTTAGCAAACATTCCGTAAAATCGCAATGAATCAGTGACTAATCTGCCACTAATTTTTACCCCTCCCCCACACACCCTTCGGCCACCACTTCACCATCATCAGCCGCCATTCCCCATCCCACCCGCCATTTCCCCATTTCCGCCCCTCTAATCATCTTCAATCCACTCTCAACTGTTCCCGGTCAATCCGGCAATCCCAATTGGCCCCATTAGTCCAATTGGTCTAATTGGTCTAATTTTTCACCTTAGCCTGCCTTTCTCAATTAGTTTCCCCTTGCCCGATTAAGGTAGCGTTGGCCCTAATCCGGCCCTGTTTTGGCCCTTTTGAGGCCGATTTTTGCCCATTTTTGAAAGAAATTTTGCATGAAGTTTAGTGGTTTCAAAAAAGTTACTAACTTTGCCATCCATTCTATACGTTTGATGTATGAAAACAGCATTTAATGGATATGGACACATTACAGAAGTTTGTCAATCAGCATATAAGTGATTGCTAAAGTGTGCGATGATGAATGTGCCCTGAAAAAATGCTAACTGCCTGATAGCATGACTGACTTTTTACGCTTTGTTGTAGAATTAATGACGTTATGAAACAAGAAGAAATCACTGAGATTCTCAGAAATGCCGCAAATTCATTATCACAGGAACAATCATATAAGGGGCTGTTTCACCAGCAATCCGGGCATATACCATTGCCTTCCGAATTAAACATAAAGGAACTTGTTAACATTTGCCGTGCCATTATTTTCCCCGGGTATTACGGACATTCGGCCATAAACACCAATACTCTGCTATATCACACGGGGGTGAACATTGAGCGGCTGTATGCTTTGCTTACCACGGAGATTTTTGCAGCGCTTTGTTTTGCTCGGGAAGAATCAGAAAGCATCGATGTTGATCAATTCAATGCCAAGGCTGCCGATTGTGCGGCACTTTTTGTTGAACAGCTGCCTCAGCTACGCAACGTTATGGCAACCGACGTTGAAGCTGCTTATTTGGGCGACCCGGCAGCAAAATCGTTTGGCGAAGTTATTAGTTGCTATCCGGCCATCCGTGCTATCTGTAACTATCGCATAGCTCATCAGCTGCTCGTCTTGGGCGTGCCGATGCTGCCTCGCATCATCACAGAGATGGCACACCGTGAAACCGGTATAGATATACACCCCGGTGCTGTGATTGGCAATCATTTTACAATTGACCATGGCACCGGGGTGGTAATAGGTGAGACTTGTATAATCGGCAATTACGTAAAGCTTTATCAAGGGGTGACCTTAGGTGCACGCAGCTTTGACCTTGATGCTAACGGTTTGCCTATAAAGGGTATTGCTCGTCATCCAATTCTCGAGGATCATGTGATTATTTACTCAAACGCCACTATTCTCGGACGCATCGTAATCAGTCACCATGCAGTGGTGGGCGGTAATATCTGGGTCACGGAAGATGTACCGGCGTACGGCAAAATTACACAATCGGCCGCACGCCGATAGTGGCTCGCCGTTTATTCTCCGAAGAGAATTGTTGACAGATAGCGCTCGCCTGTGTCGGGAAGCAATGCTACAATGCGTTTTCCGGCATTTTCGGGACGACGTGCCAATTGGGTAGCTGCGGCTATGGCGGCTCCCGACGAGAATCCCACCAACAAGCCTTCGGTGCCGGCTAATGCTCGCGATGCGGCAATGGCATCCTCGTTCGAGATTGGCAGAATCTCATCTACAATTGCACTATTGAAGTTCTTGGGCACAAAACCGGCTCCGATGCCCTGAATCTTGTGCGCTCCGGGGGCTCCGCCCGACAATACGGGTGACGACTGAGGCTCTACAGCAACGATTTTTACGTTGGCATTGTGAGCCTTGAGTGCTGTGCCTACACCCGACACTGTTCCGCCTGTTCCTACACCTGCCACAAAGATGTCAATGTTGCCGTCGGTGTCTCTCCAAATCTCTTCACCTGTAGTTGCTTGGTGTATTGCCGGGTTGGCAGGATTTTCAAATTGTTGCAGAATAACTGCGCCTTCAATGCTGTCGCGCAATTCCTCTGCTCGTGCTATAGCGCCTTTCATGCCGCCTGCGCCTGAGGTGAGCTCTAATTCAGCGCCCAATGCTTTTAGCAATTTGCGACGCTCTATGCTCATGGTTTCGGGCATGGTCAGAATCAGTTTGTAGCCTTTGGCCGCTGCTACAAAGGCCAAGCCTACTCCGGTGTTGCCTGATGTGGGTTCTATGATGGTTGATCCGGCGTGAAGTGTACCATCTTTTTCGGCAGCTTCAATCATTGCAAGGGCTACGCGGTCCTTCACGCTACCTGCCGGATTAAAATATTCAAGTTTTGCTACGATTGGTGTGATTCCTGCTTGTTTGCAGTAGTTGTTTAGTTGCAGCATAGGGGTGTTCCCAACTAAATCGGTCAGTTTGTTTGCAATTTTACTCATGATATTACTCTTTTATGTGAAAGAAGTAAATGTTATTTTACACCGCCAAAGTTATGGAAATTTTTCTAAAAACAACAGAAATATCTAATTTTTCAATGTTAAAAAGTGTTGCGCGCCGCTACCGAGCCCCGAAAACCTCTGCTGCTGAATGTATACGTTTGCCGGTGCGGAGTTTTGGCCGTTTGTCTGCGTTGAACTTTAGGCGCTTGTCGACATTGACCCCCAAACACCGGTTAGGGCGTTGATGATATTATCATCACACTCTCTTTGTGTAGATGTGTTGTGCCGTCAGGATGATACAGCCGTGTTTAAGCTGCCGCGTAAATGCCCTTGTAGGCTTTGTGACACAGTTTTACGAATTTTCTATTGAAAAACTTTACCGAAAATTTGGCCAATTCAAAAATAGTGACTAACTTTGCAACGCAAAAACGGGTTAGACGCCTCTGAAACGATGCATCGCGCCCCCAAAGCATTAACATAACGATGGTGCCATAGCTCAGTTGGTAGAGCAAAGGACTGAAAATCCTTGTGTCC
>CAZDIC010000193.1:0-2984 GCA_964505395.1 uncultured Alistipes sp.
CTCACATCCGGTGATGCTTACAATTCCACTCCGATATGGAGCAATGATGGTGCACAGATTGCATTTGCCTCTGACCGTCATGGCAATTTAGATGTGTATATTATGGATGCCGATGGTGGCAACACCCGTCGACTGACAACCAACTCGGCAGGGGAGACACCTCAAACCTTCTCGCCCGATGGTAAGGAGGTGTGGTTCTCGGCTTCTATTCAAAATCCGCAGGCTTCGGCCATGTTCCCCTCGGCTCGCATGACCGAGTTTTATGCCGTGAGCACCAATGGTGGCAAATCTCGCCAGATTTTTGGCACTCCGGCTCAGTTGCCTTCGTTTACTCCCGATGGCAAAACCATGCTTTATCAAGATGTGAAGGGCTTTGAGGATGAGTGGCGCAAGCACCACACATCGTCAGACACTCGCGACATTTGGAGCTACGACCTCACAACCGGTAAGCACACCAACCTTACCAATCGTCAGGGTGAGGACCGCAACCCGGTGGTGAGCGCAGATGGCAAAACGGTTTACTTCCTCAGTGAACGCAATGGTAGCAGTTTCAATGTGTGCTCGTTTGAGTTGAGCAATCCCTCGGTAGTAACGAAAATTACAGATTTTACCACGCATCCGGTGCGTTTCCTGTCGTTGGCAAACACCGGCAAGATGGCCTTTACCTATGATGGTGCCATTTACACCATGGCCAATGCGCAGGCTTCACCTAAACGTTTGACGATTGAGGTGCCTACCGACGCTTTGGCTGACATTGCCAAGATAGATGTGAAACCTCAAGGAGCTGTTGCATCGCCTGATGGCAAAATGGTGGCATTCTTGAGCCGTGGTGATGTGTTCGTTACATCGGTAGAGTATGCTACCACAGTGCAGGTTACTCACTCGGCAGCTGCCGAACGTCACCTTAGTTGGGGTGCCGATAACCGTTCGCTCTATTACACTTCGGAGCGCAGTGGTCACAAAAACATATATAAAGCAACTATCACACGCAAGGATGACCCGAACTTTGCCAATGCTACGCAATTTAGCGAGGAGGCGATGTTTGATGTAACTCCCGGTGAGAAAATCACGGATGCCGTGACTGAATACTCTCACCCGATGATTTCGCCAGATGGCAAGAAGATGGCCTTTGTAAAGGATCGTAACAAGTTTATGGTCATGGATTTGGCCTCGCGAAGTGTGAAACAACTCACGAATGGTGAAACATATCCCGGTCAAGACGATGAGATGGTGGCTGTGTGGTCGCCCGACAATCGTTGGCTTGCCATTGAACTTATGCCTGAGATGCGCGACCCGTATAGCGACATAGCTCTGTTGAATGTGGAAACCGGTGAGGTTACAAATATCACGAACTCCGGCTATTTCTGCTCGAATCCGCATTTTGCGCTTGATGGCAACGCCATTATATTCTTTACCGACCGATATGGCATGCGTAGCCACGCCTCATGGGGCTCGCAAAACGATGTTATGATTGTGTTCCTAAATCGCGCCGCTCGCGACCGCTTCAACCTCTCTAAAGAGGATTACGAATTGCTGAAGGAGAGCGAAAAATCGGCTAAGGACGACAGCGATAAGGCTAAGTCTGACGACAAGAAAGCAAAGAAGTCAAAGAAAGGAAAAGATGCCAAGGGTGCTGATAATAAAGAATCGGCCTCGAAGCCTATTACTGTTGAACTTGATGGTATCGAGGACCGTGTGATGCGCCTTACACAATACTCTTCCGACCTCTCCGATGCTATTGTAACCGGTGATGGCGAAAGCCTTTATTATCTGTGCGCTGTTGAAGAAGGGTACGACTTGTGGAAGATGTCGTTGCGTGAGCGTGAACCCAAACTCGTGCAGAAAACTAATGTGAAGGGGCATGTGGAATTGCAAGCCGACAAGGAGGGTAAAACTCTCTTTATGATGGGTAGCAAGATGCAGAAACTTGACCCGAAGGCCGACAAGTTGACAGCTATCAGCGCCAAGGCTACTCAGTCGATTGATTTGGCCGCCGAACGCGAAGCGATGTTTGACTATGTGGCAGTGGAGGAAGCTGCTCGCTTCTACAATGTGAATATGCATGGCGTGGATTGGCCTCTGATGATTGATGCTTATCGCAAGTTTCTTCCGCACATCAACAATAACTACGACTTCACCGAGATGCTTAGCGAACTGCTTGGCGAATTGAATGTGTCGCACACAGGTAGCCGCTATCGTGGCACCTCAAGCAGTAGTGATGACCGCACTGCATCGCTTGGTTTGCTTTATGATGTAAACTATTCAGGCAACGGTCTCAAGGTGGATGAAGTGCTTGCCAACGGCCCGTTTGATAAAGCTGCATCGAAAATTGATGTCGGTTCTGTGATTACAGCTGTTAACGGCACGGCTATTGATGCTGATACTGATATGGGTGAACTGTTCAACGGCATTATCGGTAAGAAAACTCTCGTTGAGTTCACCACATCGGGTGGCGAAAAAGTGCAAGAGGTAGTGTCGCCCGTGGGTGCTGCACGCATCAACTCATTGCTCTACGACCGTTGGGTGAAACAGCGTGCTGCAGATGTGACAAAATGGTCAAACGGACGACTGGGCTATGTGCACATCGCTTCAATGGACGACGATTCGTTCCGTCCGATGTATGCCGACCTGCTTGGCAAATATGCTAACTGTGAAGGTGTGGTAATTGATATTCGTTGGAACGGTGGCGGACGCATGCACGAGGATATCGAGGTGCTGTTCACCGGTCAGAAATATCTCACACAGGAGATCCGCGGAAAGGATGTGTGCGACATGCCGTCGCGTCGTTGGAATAAGCCTTCGATTATGCTTGTTGCCGAACCGTGTTACAGCAATGCTCACGGCACTCCGTGGGTTTACAAACATCAGAACATCGGCAAGGTGGTTGGTATGCCTGTGCCCGGCACCATGACCTCGGTTAACTGGGTAACTTTGCAGGATTCGTCAATGTTCTTTGGTATTCCTGTTATCGGCTATCGCACGGC
>CAZDIC010000194.1:0-2953 GCA_964505395.1 uncultured Alistipes sp.
TAGCCGGTTTTTGCAAGGAATAGGAATGGCCGGTTTCTGCAGGTGATAACCAATCCATAAGTGGTTACAATCAACATTGTTCTGGAGCTAATGTGCTCGGTAAGAACAGTCGGGATATATGATTCGGTAAGGATAGTCAGAACATATAATAGCGAACAGTAAAAAGCCAAGCCCCTCGTCGGTGTGATGAGGGGCTTGGCGTTTCTTTGTGGGGGAGGAGTTACTTCAACGGGTTGTTGGGGTCGTCGGGATGGGTGTACCAGCGGGAGTAGTAGAGGTAGTTATGAGCGATTTTTTGGTTGAGCTCACGGCTTTTCTCCGGTTCCATCATTTTGATGAATTTGGCCGGGCAACCGCCCCACAGTTCATTGGGGCCAATCACTGTTTTCGACAATACTACCGAGCCGGCTGCCACAAGGGCGCCTTCACCCACCACGGCATCGTCCATCACAATCGCTCCCATGCCAATGAGGGCGTGGTCGCGGATTTTGGCACCGTGGATGGTCACGTTGTGGCCTATCGACACGTAGTCGCCAATCTCAATGGTCGATTTTTGGTAGAGGGTGTGCAACACCGAGCCATCTTGAATGTTTACGCAGTTGCCGATGCGGATTGAGTTTACATCGCCGCGTAACACGGTGTTGAACCACACGCTACACTCGTTGCCCATGACAACGTCGCCCACGATAGTGGCATTTTCGGCGAGGAAGCAGTCGCTCCCGAATTGAGGCGTGAAGCCTCTGACTGATTGAATTAGTGGCATAAGGATTTATAGGGGAAGTGTTTTGTTGCGAAGCCATTCTTGTTGCGCAGGGGTCAACAGTGGCGACAGACGTGAATAAACCTCTTTGTGATAGTTGTTAACCCATGCAATCTCGTCGGATGTCATGATTGAGAGCTCAAACAGTGAACGGTCGAAGGGGAAGAGGGTTTCGGTTTCGAAGCGGAAGAATCGGCCGAACTCGGTGGTGCAGGCTTCAACGGTGAGCACGAGGTTTTCGCAGCGGATGCCGTGAACGTCGGTACGATAGAGGCCCGGCTCGTTTGATGTGAGCATGCCCGGTGTGAGGGTGGCGGGTACGTCGTTGAGGCGGATGCTTTGCGGACCTTCATGCACGTTGAGGAAGTGGCCTACGCCGTGACCTGTGCCGTGGAGGTAGCTGAGCCCCTCTTTCCAAAGAAATTGGCGGGCAAGAGCATCGAGCTGAGCGCCTCGGGTGCCTTCGGGGAAGATGGCGGTGGCAAGCGCGATGTGGCCTTTCATCACGAGGGTGAAGTCGTGTTTCTCCTGTGCTGTCGGGGTGCCCATGGCTATTGTACGGGTGATGTCGGTGGTTCCGGTGAGGTATTGTGCACCTGAGTCGATGAGTAGCAATCCGTGAGGTTCAACAACCGAACTTGATTCGGGTGTGGCCGAGTAGTGAACGATAGCTCCGTGAGGGCCATATCCGGCGATGGTTTCAAAACTTTCGTCGAAGTAGTTGGGCTGTTGCGAGCGGAAACGGGTGAGAATGTCGGAAACGGCCAGTTCGGTGAGCGTTTCACCGGCAGCCATCATGCGTTCCATCTCCATGAATGCGCCCACGAGTGCGGCACCGTCATGTTCCATTGAGGTGCGGATGCCCTTGATTTGTGTGGCGTTCTTCACGGCCTTGAGCATGGGCACCGGCGATGTGCCGATTACGGCACGGTTGCCGAGCGCGTCGAGCGACAGTGATGAGGTGTGGAGTGTCTCAACAAGCACGTGTGCACTCTCGGGTAAAGCTTTGATGAAGCTGATGAGCGAATCGTAGGGGGCAACGGTCACGTTGATGCCGGCAAGATAGCTGCGTGTGGCATCGTCGATTTTCTCCTCCTTTATAAAGAGTGTTGAACCGGTGGGGGCGAGGTAGAGGAATGATGTTGCCACCGGGTTGCAATTAACGTCGCGTGAACGGATGTTTAGTGCCCAAGCAATTTCATCGAGTGCCGAGATGAGCATCGAGGTTGCACCTTGCGATGCAGCATCGTTTAGAATGAGCTTAATCTTGTCGGCTGCTTCCTGTCCGGCATATTTCACTTCGTGGATAAACACCTTGGCCGAGGGGAGCGCGGGGCGGTCGCGCCAAATTTGGTCGATCGGGTTGAATGAAGTGTTGAGGTTGATGCCATATTTGTTGAGCGATGCGCGCAGGTTGTTGGCATCGTTGATTGAGAACAGAGCACCGTCAACACCCACTGTGGCACCTTTCACAAGTTTGTGTGTGAGGTAGTAGGTGATTGAGGGGGTATCGGGCAATCCGTCCTTCATTAATGCGATGGGCGACCCTTCGAGTTGCTGGGCTGCTTGGAGAAAGTAGCGTGAGTCGGTCCAAAGCAGGGCCTCGTTGTCGGTGACTACGAGCGAACCGGCCGAACCGGTGAATCCCGAAAGCCAGCGGCGCACCTGCCAGTGGTCGGCAATATATTCGCCCTGGTGAGGGTCGGTTTGTGGGATAATGATGGCCGCGATGCCATCCTTCTTCATTATTGAGCGCAGAGAGGATAGGCGTTCAGGTATTTGTTTGTCCATATTAAGGTGTATTAATAGTTGACTTATGTTTGACTTTAATAGTTGACTTGTGTTTTGACTTTGTGGGGAGAGATTGCATAATGCAAAAGTAACAAAAAGATTTGTATGAAAAAAGATGAACTTTTTTGTCACGGTGTTTTACGCTGATAATTAGGGGGATGAAGCGTGATATGGGCCGTTTGAGGGGCTTTTGGATGAAAATTTATTGAATTTTTTTGCTGAAATGTTTGCGGGAATGAAAAATAGTGCTTAACTTTGCAACCGCAAATGAGACGGTAAGCCACTCAAAACCGATAAGGTTTGAAACTGAAAACTCAGTCGGTGAGCCTCTCGATAGAACTTTGAATGATGCCTCTTTAGCTCAGTTGGCCAGAGCACGTGATTTGTAATCTCGGGGTCGTT
>CAZDIC010000195.1:0-1371 GCA_964505395.1 uncultured Alistipes sp.
TCGGCAGGTAACGAAGGCGATCTGCCCATGTCAATCACCAAGCGTTTCACCGCCAACTCGAAGAACCTCAACACATTTATCGTGCCCCAAAACTCAGCAACAAGCTCCCTCACCTACTCTGCTGAATTCTGGCACGACAACAGCGACACATTCACCTGTGCACTTGTGCTCTACGATAAAAGTACCGGCAAGGTTGTTGAAACCGTAAATGTCCCCACCAACGGCCGTTGCTCTCTCTCATCGTCGAACAGCACATACATGGCAGAACAATACTCTTCATCGAGCACTTTGAATGCCGCAGCTTCGGTTGACGCCAACACACAACGCTACAACGTGTATATCTACGGTAGCGTAACCCCGACCAGAACACCCACTTACCTGATTGGTGTGAACATCACAAGCTCAACCGGCCACACCGTTCGCGCCTATGTTAACACCTATACATCAAGCAACGACGACGAAGCTATCTTCTCGAAAGAAGATGTTAGCGGTTACACCTCAGGCACCGCCAACGGCACCATCAACGGCTTCAGCTGCGGTCACAACATGATTTCCGTAGGTGCTTACGTTAGCCGCACCTCTTGCCCCTATGTTGGCACCGGCTCTTACGTTGGTTCAGGCTCGGTTGGCAGCATCGCATCATTCTCATCTTACGGTGAAACATCCGATGGCCGCAAACTCCCCAACGTGTGTGGCCCCGGTGCACAAGTTGTATCAACCGTAAGCCTCTACTGGATGAAAAACGTGATGAGCGACGCAATGAACAACAACCGCTTCTGCGCACTCAACAGCGACAACGGCCGCGACAACTACTGGTATCCAATGCAGGGCACCTCAATGTCGTCGCCCTTCGTAGCCGGCTGCATCGCCCTTTGGTTGGAAGCTTGGCCCGACATGACCGCTGCACAATGCCTCGAAATCATCAACGCCACCTCAGTTGCCCAAACTCCTTCAAACCGTTGGGGTGCCGGTAAACTCGACGCTTTGGCAGGCTTGAAGATGGCTATCGACCGCAACGCATCACTCGGTAACGTGCTCGCCGACAAGAACGAGAAGAACCTCGTGATTGAAAACCTCGGCGGCCAAAACTACTCGGTTTGCTATGTAGGTGCCGAAAACGTGAACGTGAACGTTTACAACTTGCAAGGCGCCAACGTGTTGGCAACTTCAGCCAACGGCGACACCGCTACCCTCGATGCTTCAGGCCTTAACAGCGGCATCTACGTGGTTAACGTAACCACTCCCGCCGGCTCATTCGCCCGCAAGCTCGCCATCAAGTAAGCATAGGTAAACAACCCTACACCATCCGCTCCCATGGATGATTTTCCCGCCCTGCAGCATCAGCCACCGCTATGCTGCAGGGCTTCTTTT
>CAZDIC010000195.1:1471-2869 GCA_964505395.1 uncultured Alistipes sp.
GGATGATTTTCCCGCCCTGCAGCATCAGCCACCGCTATGCTGCAGGGCTTCTTTTGGTTTTGGGGCGACGTTTTGACCCCATTTTCCCCTTGCCTCTTCATTGCCACACAACACCCGCTCAACAAAAGTCCTAACTTGGCCGTTTTACCACTATAATTTGACTAAACGGCCGAAATGAGGCAAGCAAATTAGCCTAAATCGGAAGAAAATGCGTAACTTCGCGCTGCAAAAGTGCTCATGGCGCCACATGCAGAGATTCAATCATGCCGAAAAGTGTTGTAATGCATCGAATTCTCACACATCTTCAACAACGTGAAGCGACAGCCCGCAAGCTGTTGCCTTTGTTTGTTGTAGCTATCGCACTGATGTGGGGCATGTTTGGCTCGGCGCCACGTGCTCAAGCCATCTCGATGGAGACTTTCAGCCTCGACTCAATTTCGCAGTGGGGCAAATTTCCGAAACTGTGCATCGACGTGTATCGCTGGGGCGACAAGTTTTTCAACTCCTACGACTCAACCTATGTGCAAGGTTCGGGCAAGAGATGGAACATCAAGATGCGCGCCAACTCATGGTCAGACACTTACAACCTTCAAGTTGTCGACGGCTACCGCATGTCGATGATTTCACAGCCATCTACCACCGCCGGTTTCTATCTCACCTACATGGCAGTGTCGGTTGGTTATGATGTTGACATGAACAAAATGTTTGGTAGCGCAGAGAAAGCTCGTCAGCGATGGAACTTGCAGTTTAACTGCTCGCTCTTTGCGGTGGAATTTCAGGCCATGAAAAACGATGTGGGCACCACTGTGACCCGCTTCGGCATGCCGGGAGAAACAAAACGTTACCACGAACGATTCCCGGGAGTGAACAACTCGATGTGGCAACTCGACACCTACTACTTCTTCAACCACAAGCACTATTCACAGGCGGCAGCCTTCTACTACAGCAAAATCCAGCAAAAGAGCTCAGGCTCATTGTATGCCGGGCTGTCGTTCTCCAAACAGAAATACCGGTTTGATTTCTCCACGCTATCAATTGACGGTCAACCGCTAACCAGCCCGTGGAACGACAACTACGATGTGGAGAACATGAACTATGCCCTAAAGATAGGCTACGGCTACAACTGGGTGTTCCGCCGCGGATGGTGTCTCGGAGTATCGGAAGCCCCGATTATCGGCATCCGACACGGGTGGGTTAACCGCCCCGGCGAACGAGGATTGTCGTTTGCCTTCAGCAACCAACTGCGTGCTTCGCTCATCTACAACTACCACAAACGCTGGTTCTTCGGCCTTGTAGGGCAATGGGATGCCGGCCTTGTTTACGACAAGGAGCACACCATGATGGCGAGCAACGTGTCGGGCGAAATCTCGGTGGGCTACCGCTTCGACCTTTGGTAAA
>CAZDIC010000196.1:0-2846 GCA_964505395.1 uncultured Alistipes sp.
CGAATAACTCGGAGCGTTTGCCGCAGCGTGTTTACTTTGCGGCCGCTTCGGGCGAGAGGATTACGGTGTGGACATTGTTGGTGCTGTTGAGGTCGCGGATGAAGGCTTGAAGGTCGTCAACCGTGATGCTGTTGAGGATGTCATCGTAGTTGGTGAAAAAGTCTGCACCGGTCAGCACTTGCGGCGCTATAATTTCTATGTAATAAAAGTTAGTTTCGAGATCGCGCTTATGGGATGCCCGCAAAATTTCACGAGCTGTCTGCAACTCATCAGCGGTAATCGAGGTTTCCATGTTCTTGAACTCAGCTTCAATGTACGCTAACACCTGATCCTTAAATTCCGGATTCATTGGGAAGATGGTGCCGAGTTTAACATTCGGTGAGGATAATCCATGCAGTGACCAATCGGCCTCAACAGAATATGTAGCGCCCATCGTCTCGCGTATTTGATTGCGAAGGCGATCGGTAAGGATATTGCCGACCACATCTGTTATCATATCATTCCTCAAATTGTAGGGCTTCTGCATATACTTGTAAAACATTAAATGTGTTTGAGGTGTTTCCATCGCCATACTGAATTCATTCTTACTAACACCCGGCCTTACCGATGTGCCTTCCAAAATCTTGCCGACAATCGGGTATGACTTGTCGGTAGGCAAGTTGGCAATATACTGCTCAACCAACGGCTTAATGCTATCCATGTCGATATTTCCGACAAACGCAAAGGTGTAGTCGGAGGCATCGGCCATCATCTTATGCGCATAATCAAGCATCTGCTCACGAGTTAGAGCATCAATGGTCGCGGAAGTTACGAGCTGACAACGTTCGCTTGCGTAAAGTGACTTTTTAATAGAGTCGGCAAATTTATTGTTCGGTGTGTCCAGGAATGTGGGGATTTCATCACTCATTAGTGATATTTCGCGGTTATAATCTGCCTCGTTGATGGTATATTCGGTAAACGAAGCATAGATTAATTCCATTAGAGTGGGCAAATTCTTCACCGACGAATATCCGCTAATTGCTCGTCGGTTATCACCAAAGTTACAGGAAAAAAACATATTCTTTGACTGAAGAAAGTTTGTCATATCGGCACGGCTATATGCTCCGAATCCGTATTTAATGCCCCCCAATTTGTTCATCTGAATAACAGGTGTGTATGAATCGTCAAGCGCATTTGAGCCACCTCGAGCAAAAGCACTGAATATTATTTCATTGTCCTTCAGCGTTGTCGGCTTCACTATAACTTTCACACCGTTTGAAAGTGTCCATTCCGTTGCGTCAATCACATCGTTATGCGCCTCGCTCACAATGCTCCCGGCGGGAAGTAACGACGGAATTAGCGGCTCGGTTTTCTGATTATCCTCATACGGCATAATCTCCTCAGCCTCAACACCGGCCATGCACTCCTGCATCTCCTGCTCCGTAGGCTCAACATATTCGCTCCTATCAGGTAAATAGACAAGCACTTTACGATTCTCGGCCGTCAGTAACTGTGGCACCATGCTATTAATGACCTCAAGAGGCACATTTTCAATGCCCTGCTTACAAATCTGTAGCATAGTTTCAGCACTATACAATGGCGCTCCGCTTAGAAAATGATTAACACATGTGCCGGTGTAGTATTCGTTGGAGATAGTTGCTCGGTTGGCATAATGTCGCTCTGTAGCAGCCAAAATGCTCTCCTTAGCCATGTTATACTCACTCTCGGTGAAGCCGTAACGTTGTAGACGTACCACTTCGCGATAAGCATCGGCGAAGGTTTTGCGTATATCCTTTCCCGCAGCATTTACCTCCAACGTACACGCCATTTTCGTGCTGAATGAGTTAAATTGGCCATAATGAAATGATGCAGTCATCATCGCAGTTTCTCTCTCATGAAGAATATTGTAAAAACGCGAGTCCAACATGGTCATTATTGCATTTCTGAGATAGACCCATAGTGCATACCGGTCGGTTTGCTTAAACTCAGGTGTGAAGCAATCGTGCATAAAGTTGAGTGTAAAATATGGGATTCCCACCTCCTTATCTCTGCCAATGGCAAACAGTGTGCCCGGCAAGTCCTCCACTTTAACATATTCGCGAGGTGCCGGATTTGCAGGCATCTCCACCGTGGAGAACATCTCCTTGATCGTAGCCTCTATGCGAGCCACATCAATGTCTCCAACAACGATAATGGCCTGTTGATCGGGGCGATACCACTTCTTGTAGTAATCGTGCAGGGCCTGATGTGGAAAGTTGTCAACAACCTCCATCGTGCCGATTGGCATCCGCTCGGTGTATTTATTATTGGGCATCACCTTTGGCAAAAGATTCCTGTAAAGTCGCCATTCTGCACCGTTTCTCATGCGCCACTCTTCATGGATAACGGCACGCTCGGAGTCAATCGCGTCATCATCCAAAGTGAGGTCGGTCGACCAATCGCGCAACAGCAACAAGCATGAATCTTGCACCGCTACACGTTCCGTTGGCACCGTCTTTAACGTATAGACGGTTTCATCATAGTTCGTATAAGCATTAACGTGCGCTCCGAACTGTACGCCTAACGCCTGCATCCAATTAATGGCCGATTGGCCCGGAAAATGCTTGGTGCCGTTGAAACACATGTGCTCAAGGAAGTGGGCCAGGCCGCGTTGGTTATCCTCCTCGAGGATTGAACCCACCTTCTGCGCAATGTAGAAATCGGCATGCCCCTTAGGGTACTCGTTGTGACGAATGTAATACGTCAATCCGTTCGCCAAATGCCCGATGTGGTAGGCCGAATCCATAGGTGTAACCCCATGAACGCCTCCACCGGTAACCGCTTGAGCGGCGACCTCTGTTGCTGTCCTCTGAGTCGCCTTTTGAGCG
>CAZDIC010000197.1:0-2846 GCA_964505395.1 uncultured Alistipes sp.
TTAATCTTTAGTTCTTGTAACATGGCTTTCTTGAATTTAACCTACTGCAAAGGTAATGTTTTAGTTTGAACTGAGCAATTAAAATCCGAGGGATTACAATTTTAATTGTTATTTTAGCGGACAATACACTAAAACGAGAATCGAAATCAACATTTCGGCAATTTTGAAGTGAGTACAACCCCCGCTTTAGCGTCAGTTGCAATGATGGGAATTGTGGCGTGTAGGGGGATATGTGGCGAATGTGGCGAAAAATGCGTATCTTTGCAGAGTAAATAAGCAGGATTATGAAAAGCGATATTGAAATTGCTCGCAGCATAGCGCTGCAAGATATAGCTTGTGTTGCAACATCGTCGGGCGTTCCGGTTGACCGAATCGAGAACTACGGGCGCTATATTGCAAAAGTGCCTGTTGACCTGATCGACGAGAAGAAAGTCGCTCAAAGCAACCTTATATTAGTGACCGCCATCACACCCACCAAAGCCGGAATCGGTAAAACCACGGTTTCAATCGGCCTGGCTTTGGGCCTGAACAAACTGGGCAAGCGCGCCATTGTGGCCCTGCGTGAGCCTTCGCTCGGGCCCTGTTTCGGGTTGAAGGGGGGCGCTGCCGGAGGGGGCTACGCACAGGTGCTGCCGATGGAGAAAATCAACCTGCATTTCACAGGCGATTTTCATGCCGTCACATCGGCCCACAACATGATTTCAGCATTGCTTGATAACTATCTTTATCAAAATCGCGCGACCGGTGCAGGGCTCAAAGAGGTGGTGTGGCGACGTGTGTTAGACGTCAACGACCGCTCTCTGCGCAACGTGGTCACCGGCCTTGGTGGCCCGACAAACGGCACGCCGCAACAGTCGGGATTCGACATCACTCCGGCTTCGGAGATTATGGCAATCCTCTGTTTGGCAAGCGATGAGGCCGATTTGCGCCGTCGCGTTGAAAACATCTTACTCGGATACACATTTGACAATAAACCTTTTACAGTGAAAGATTTAGGCGTTGCCGGAGCAATCACAGCATTGCTCCGCGATGCCGTTAACCCCAACCTTGTGCAAACCACCGAACACACCGCCGCTTTTGTGCATGGCGGCCCGTTTGCCAACATTGCTCACGGTTGCAACTCGCTGATTGCCACAAAAATGGCAATGACCTTCGGCGAATATGCCATCACCGAGGCCGGCTTCGGAGCCGACCTTGGGGCCGAGAAATTCTACGACATTAAATGCCGCATCGGTGGCATCACCCCGCGTCTCACGGTGATTGTGGCCACCGCCCAAGGCCTGAAAATGCATGGTGGCGTGGCGTTGGAGGATATCAAAGCGCCCAACGAGGAGGGGTTGCGCCGGGGATTTGCAAACCTCGACAAACATATCGCCAATCTGCAGCAATTCGGCCAAACCGTTGTGGTGGCCTTCAACCGTTATGCCAACGACACCGACCAAGAGATTGCCCTGGTGCGCAACCACTGCGAACGCGAGTTGGGCGTTGGTTTCGCCGTTAACAATGCCTTCTGTGAGGGGGGCGACGGCGCCCTGGAGTTGGCACAACTGGTGGTGTCGACCATCGCCAACCACCCGTCGCAAGCGCTGACAATGGCCTACTCCACCACCGACAGCGTGGAGGAGAAAGTGCGCAAAGTGGCATGCAACCTCTATGGAGCCCGCAGCGTGAGTTTCAGTGCCGCTGCTCGCAAGAAATTGCAACTTATCGAAACCTTGGGCATGAGCCGTTTCCCCATCTGCATTGCCAAAACTCAATTCTCATTCTCAACCGACGCCAAACGCTATGGCGTTGCCACCGATTTCGATTTCCCCGTGCAAAACATTGAAATCAACGCCGGCGCCGAGATGTTGGTAATCATTGCCGGCGACATCCTCCGCATGCCCGGCCTGCCCAAATGTCCGCAAGCCCTCAACATCGACGTTGTCAACGGCAACATCGACGGCCTCTCGTAGCCCCGGAGCGGAACGGCGGAATGAACATAAAGAGGCGGCCAATGATGAGCGACAGCGTCAACACCACGCCAAACAGCAGCCACGAACACTCAATGTAAGGCGCAAGCAGTTGTGCTATCGTGTAGTGTATTCCATAAACGACGAGCGAATTGCGCCCGACATATTCAAGCGCACCGCAACGCCCCACCGCCTTAAACGCCAGATAAACAACGATAAAGCCACACGTTGAGCAGACCCAAAAGCGTGGAAGCGACTCCTGCAGACAGCTGTAATTCACCTCACGGCCACTCGTCAAGAGCCACACGGCCGCACTGACACACCCGATAACAGCTAAGACCTTCACCGAGTGAACTCTGCCGAAAACATATCGCAAAGCATAACCGGCAGTGAACAGAGGCAACGACATCATGGCATGACGCAAACCGGTCGTGAAAAACATCCTATTGGTCACACGCAGCGAAATAACCCCAATCAACACCGCCAAAATGCATTTGGTTACAGCTCTCCACGGCACCGACTTCCACTCAATCAGTTTCTCCATCATCACATCAATCAGAAACACCCCAAACAGCGCCTTGATGAACCACAACGGTTGGTTTGATGGCCGATAGAAACAATTTTCCGCGGGGAACGTGTCGCCCACGAGCCACACAAACAGCAGTTCGAAAATGAAAAACGGAATAAGCAATCGTCGCACCTTGCTCCACAACATCGTTTTGAAACTGTCGGTGACAGTGTAAACAAAGCCCGACGCCACAAAAAAAGCCGGCACCTCAAGATGGTCAGCCGCCGACCACAAATCGAAGCCACAGTGGTCAAACACCACAATCAACATACACAACCCCTTGACACAGTCAACGGCATGGTCCCGCTCCCCGCCTACCGCGTGGC
>CAZDIC010000198.1:0-2805 GCA_964505395.1 uncultured Alistipes sp.
ATTATTCAAATCGAAGCGGTTTTACCGGAGACAGGCGGCTAATGATGGCGGTGGGGATGAGCATGATGGCAAACGACACCGCAACAACACCGACATTCAGTAACAGCCAATCGGTCACCGATGTTGTCATCGGCACGTAGCTAAGATAGTAAGAATCGGGGTCAAGCGGCAGCAGTCGGAATGTTGATTCCGCCCATATAACAACGCCACTGAGGACATTACCGATAATCAAGCCAAGGCCTGTGACTCTAATGCCAAGGCGGATAAACACGTTGCGAATCAAACGGTTATTGGCGCCCATGGCCTTTAGGATACCTACCATCTTTACACGCTGCAGAATCAGAATCAACACACACAGAATCAATGTAAAGCCACTCACACACCCCATTAAGATTAATATAACCACCACATTAGTGTTGAGCAGGTCGAGCCAATTGAAATAGACGGCTCCGGTGGAGAACACAGTGGTTACCGCCATGCTCTTTGACAGTTTGCCGGTGGCATAAGCCACACTCAACCGATTTTGCAACTCGGTGGCAACAGGTGTAATCTCCTCCTCGTTTAAACCGGAGATTACCAATTGACCGCCCTCATCATCAGCATATTTATTCAACTTAGACAACAGTGTCATCGGAGCAAAAGCCACAGTGTTGTCATAGTCGCTGAAGTTGCTGCAATACACCCCCTTGATGTCAAATCTACGCGGGCGCACTTGGCCGTCAATAATAAAATAAGCATCAACGGTGTCGCCCACCTTCAGGCACAATTTTGAAGCCACATATTTCGAGATGGTTATGCCTCGTGTGTCACTGTTGTCGGGCAGCTCGCCGTCAACCAATACCGTTTTCTCAAAAGTCCATTTATGGCAGTCGTCATATCCCCGAAACAGCACTCCGGCAAAGTCGTCGGGAGTTTTGATAATGCCGGGCTGAGTTGCAGTCAAGGCAATTTCAACATTCCCGTTAGCCGAGGCCTCACTCAACAGAGGCCGAATGATTTGCTGCAGCGAGTCGTTCCATTCCAACGTAGCATCACCATAGCCATAATACTGTTCCAGCGGCATCACCGTAACTTGCGAATCAAAACCCATTATTTTCCGCTTGATTTCGCTCTTAAAGCCTGTTACAACTGCTATCGACAGCATCATAACCGTAAACGACACAGCAATGCCAACCACCGCCACAATGATTGCCGGTGGCCACTTACGGCCACCGTTTCCACGTAGCGACAAACGCTTGCTTATGAATGAACTTACCGACATCGTTTAACGGTTCTATGGGGTTAATTCTGTTTCACACCTGCCAAGGCAGTTACATGCGCACAATTCAGCAGATATTTCTGCGCCATCTCTTTTGCACGAGCGGCATTGAAACGTTGCAACTCGGCAAGTTGATAGGTGTAATAGTCCTCACCGAGATTCTGCTCATCAATTTGACGATGATAATCCATCACCGTGAAAGGAGAGTCAAGCAATGCCGTGAGGCTCGACATGACAGTTTGCTTCACCACTGCCAACTCTTCATCACTCATCTCCTCATTGGCAAGACGGGCTACCTCGTTATCTATTTCGCGCAACACATCTGCAACATATTCATTTCCGGCCTCACAGTTTATGCGAACACGACTACCCTCGGGCAACGATGACAACGCAGCCGTGATGCCGTAAGTGTAGCCCTTCTCCTCACGGATATTGCTCATCAAACGGCTACCGAAGTAGCCTCCAAGCGCAAACACCGTAAAACGCAAAGCCTCATAATCAGGGTTATGCCGTTCAAGTGTCGGAAACATAATGTTAATCGCAGTCTGCATGGAACCCGGCACCTCATCAAATGAAGTTTCGCTTTTGCTCGGTGCAGCAAATTTTGTCACAAGGCGTTGCAAACCGTCAGGCTCGGCGCCGAAGTTTATGGTGCCAAAGCTATCACTCACCAAGCGCACCAATTCTTCAGTGACATATCCGGCAAGATAAATGGTGGGACGTGCGCCAAGGATAAGGCGACGATGCAGTTCAACCACATCCTCACGTGTCACTGCACGCATACCATCGCCGGTGGATACACGCGCCAAACGGTGCGACTCACCGTAAAGCATCTTGCGACTCAACGCCAACGAGCGTGTTGACACCTTGCGCCAATTGAGTTCAATTTGCGCAGCCAACTTGTCGCGCAAGCGCAGAAACGCCTCCTCCGGGAAGTTTGAGTGCTCTACAATCTCGGCCAACAGAGGTATCACCTTATCGGCTGTGTGGTTGAGCGAGTGAAGCGTCACTACGGTGGAATGTTGCGAGGAATCCATACGCGCCCACGCGCCATAATATTCCAACATTTCGGTAATAGCAGCACCGGAATGCTGGTCTGTGCCTTCGGTAACCATTTGGCACAGCACGCTCAACACCGAGTGGACATCCACATCAACTTCGCCAATCGGCCACACCACATTTATGCGGTTAACCGGTTGCTCTCCTTGATTCAAAATCACCAACTCCACGCCGTTAGCCAACTGCCTGCGGGTCACTGCAGGAAGTTGCTCTGTTTGCAACTGATATATTGCAGGCGCAACGGTTCTATTTAGCTGTTCGCTCTGCATCAATCACAATTTTGTCGGTTAAGGAATTCAATTGCTGCAGCCAGGTCGGCAGGTGTGTCAATGCCGATTGTTGCGCACTCCGACACACCAACTCTAATCACATACCCGTTTTCAAGCCAACGCAATTGCTCAAGCGATTCAGCTAATTCGAGCGACGACTGCGGCAGTTTGGTTATCTCATGCAAGGTTGTTGCACGATAGGCATACATACCGATATGA
>CAZDIC010000199.1:0-2802 GCA_964505395.1 uncultured Alistipes sp.
TGGTGTTGGCAAAACGTTTGTTTACATCCTTGATGTAAGGAATCTTGTTGTACAAACTTTCAAAGTTGATACGTCCGTCAACACTGAATGATGCTTGGTTGGCAATGGTGTTACCTGTTGATACGCCGTCGACCGATGCCCCTCGGTCCCATCGATATGTGGCATTGTATGACACATTACCGGTTAGGAAGTCGAGCACCGGTATCTTGTTGAATGGTGCGCGATATGAAGCCACAAACGATTGGTTATATGCCCATGGTGTTCCCATAGAGAGTATCGAACGCCAAATGGTGTCTTTCCACTCCTTATATTTGTCGGGGAACAGTTTGCGGTTAACAGCTCCGGTGGGCTCTTCGATGCGTGCCGATGTGTTGGAGGTGAACGACAGATTGAGCGACTTGATGATGTTCCAAGTCACTTGAAGCTGACGGTCCCACAAGAAGTTCTTACTTACCGATACAGGCAGCTGGAAGAAATCGTCGGTTTCCGAACGTGTCTGTTGCTCGTAGTAGTAGCGCGACATGTTGGTGAGGAACGAAATGCTATTGGGTAGGTAGTTGATTTCCCAATCTTTGATGAACTTCAGGTTCTTGTTCTTGCTCTTAATCCAACCAAACGGTTTCAAGCCTTTGATTACCGGCGAGTAGTTGTAGGCAAATGACCCGCGATAGTCGTTGGTGTACTCATATTCGGTCGTCGGGTCTTGCTTGGCTTGCTTGTTGAATGAAAAGTTGAATGTGAAGTTCGAGGGGTCCCAAGGCATCGGTTTTGCACTTGTGACATCGAATTTCAATCCGGAAATAGAGAAGCTCTTAATTGTAGTCTGCTCAATTGCGTAGGAGTTGATTGAGTCGCGTTCATGCTCGTTGGCAGCATCGTCAAGGGCATCTTTCAACAACACATCTTGGTCAAGCGGATTGTATTTTGGCGAAGTTTTCTCCTTTGAATATGAGTAGTAGATGGGAGCTTTCAGTTTGGCCTTCTCCGGGAGGAAACGACCGAGGTCACCCTGCACGGCAAAGTTATATTGCGTGTAGTCATCCAAACGTCGTGAACTCAAGCCTTGGTCAACGTTGCCGAATCCGGCGGTTTCAATGTGTGTGCCAAAGTTCATTGTTGCAACGTCTGACACACCGAGGTTCACATTAGCTTTGGCTGCCCAACCGCCCGATTCATCAAAGTCGGTTACTTTTAGCTCGTTAATCCAGATGGTTCCGTCCTTCTTGGCATTCGAGTTGTTGCGAACTCCAATCAAGATTACGCGCACATCACTGAGCGATGGGTTACCCATCACTGCAATGCGGTTGCGTTCGTTGTCGGGGTCGCGTGCGGTGTAAAGTGTGGCATATCCAACATTGCTCCCCGATTCGCTTTTAGCCTTGTTACGTGCTTTCTTCACGTCGATAAGGTTTTCGAGCTTGAGGTCCATGTAGTTTTCGGTTGGCCACACTTTTTCGCGGTCAGAGTCAAGCCAGTTATTGTAGGTGCCGTGAGGTGTCAGCGACAACGGTATTTCATACTCATAGAAGTTGCTCTTTACATCGGAACCCAAACGGATGAACATCGACAATTCTCCGGATTTGAGGGCAGTCAAATCATCAATAAGGCTTTCTGCGTGTACCCACATTTGCAAACGCTTATAGTTGCGCAGGTCCTGCTGAGTGTCGCGATATATGCCGCGTGCATCGCCCGCTTGCAGGTCGGTGACCTTCAGCGAGAGCGACTGCTCGTTAAGCTGTGTGATTTGCGACTGACCGGGGTCGACAATACGTGTTACACCCGGAGGCAGTATGTAGTTTACCGGGCTGCGATCGGCATTCTCTTCGATGTTGACTACCGATACGTCAAGGTTGCCGTCGGCAGGAGTGTCACCGCGGGTGTTGAGGTTATAATCGTATGTTCGCCATTCTCCACGCACAAGTTCGAGGGTCGCAAAGCGAAGGTGAATAGGCTCCTTAAAGCCGGTCATGAAGATACGCGCAAAGCGGATGGTTGAGAAGTCGCTGATTGAACCGACAATCTTCTCATATGAACTCAAGGGTATCTTAAACTGATACCATTCGGCTTCTTGATAGTTGCCATCGCGAGTGAGCACGTGGGTGGTCTGTTTGTCGGTTATGTAATTTTTGCCTACAACGAAATCCTCCGGGCGAATTGACACGCGATATTGGAAATAGCGCTCGTATTCATTGAGGGTGTTATCTTGGTTGATATCCTCAACATCGGGCACACTGCGAGAACTTTGGTAATATGCATCGCTGGCATCATCGGGCGACAATGAGTTGCCTTCAACGCCATTGTAATGCTTGTATCGCTCAAGAATTGATAGCCGTTGATCGTCGTAGTCATAGCCACGGAAGAAGTGGTAGTTATCACCGGCGGGGTCGTTCAACGGAGAGAATGCGTCATCTTGCATCTTGGCAATGGTGGTCGCCGAGAGTTTGGTGCGGAGTTGGCTAAGGTAGTTGCTGTAAGAATCGAAACTGAATTCATCGGCATCGCTCAGCCCGTCGAGACCAACGTCCTGTGCAGAGCGTGAACCTGACGTGGTGTCGAATGCATAAGTGAGAGAACTTTGATTGGATACACGGCCCCAAACACTATTCTCCATATATGTGTTGTCGCCGTTGACGGGCACTCCGTTCTCATACGACTTCAAACCGTCTTTCAAAATGTCTTCTGAGATTTCACCGAAGTTGAAATAGAGGTCACCACCTTCGTCGGTGTTAACTTCATTGCCAACGCTCATAAACGGATTAAGCATCCAGAATTGCACATATTCGATATTCGATGACTCAAAAT
>CAZDIC010000200.1:0-2801 GCA_964505395.1 uncultured Alistipes sp.
TCTAAAAAAATCACATAACGCTAAACATTTCTCGCCTGCCGATTGTTATTCTTAGTACAAGGATTATGATTTGCAGGCGAGATTGCAATTTCCCGCGATGTGTTGCGGCCACGCAGCAAAAAGCGGCCTTCGGCATGGGGGAAATTAGTATTGAGAGGAACGCATCGGGCGTTCCGAGCCGATGATTCATAAACACCTGCATTGGTTACCAATAGTGGTATGAATCAATCAACACATCAAGGAAAACAAGATTGCAATTTAGGTATGCAAAAAAACCGGTGACATCTGCGGGGGCAGAGGTCACCGGTTAACTTTTTAACAGGGAGATGCTGTGTTATGCTTCAGCTTCGGGCTGCACGTTGATGAAACGACGGCCTTCCTTACCTTGAGTGAACACAACTGTACCGTCAACAAGAGCGTAGATTGTGTGGTCCTTACCCATGCCTACGTTCAAGCCCGGGTGGTGCACTGTGCCACGTTGACGTTTGATGATATTGCCTGCTTTGGCGTGCTGACCGCCAAAAATCTTCACACCGAGTCGTTTGCTTTCTGACTCACGGCCGTTCTTAGAACTACCAACACCTTTCTTATGTGCCATTTCTTCTTCGAGGATTTTTAGGGGTTAAGCAATTACGTCTTTAATCACGATTTGGCTGAACATCTGGCGATGGCCGTTTTTGCGACGATAGTCGTTACGACGTTTCTTCTTGAAGACAATCACCTTGTCGCCTTTTACGAGGGGACGTTTTACCTCGCAAACAACTTTTGCTCCTTCTACGGTGGGCGCGCCTACTTTAACGGCACCGTCGGCGTCAATGAGAAGAACGCGGTCAAATTCGATTGTGTCGCCCTCTTTTTTCTCTTCGCCGAGATAGTGTACATACAAGAACTTGCCGGCTTCAGCCTTGAATTGCTGTCCTTGAATTTCTACAATTGCGTACATCTTAAATTGTTAATTATTAGATGGTTATACCGGCGGGCGGGCATTACTGCCACTTATTCCTCAGCCCGTTGCGGTCAAAAATCCCACAAAGTTACTGATTTATTTCCACTTACGCAAATTTTTCCTCCACCCCACCCCACCAAAATTTTTCGTGTAGCAATGCCAAAAACCTTGATTAGCCAAGATGGCCAATGCTGTGAGGGAGCGGCGGTTAGCAACTGTAAAGGGAGTGGCAGTTAACAATGGAAGAGAGTTTGAGTTTTGCAGCCAAAGGGAGCGGCGGTTGAGTTGAGGCGGTTAGCGGTCAAAGAGGGCGTCGAGGGTGAGTGTTGACGAGGAGATGTCGGAGTAGGTGTTATTGCGGAGGCCGTAGGTTGTGATGAGGCACACCTGCACACCGCCTTTGTGGGCGGTTTCGGTGCGGAAAGTCTCCTCACGGCGCACAATGTTGCGATACTCCTTCTCGGTGAGCAGATAATCGTCTTTCGAGTATTTTACCTCGCAAATGGTGGCGATGCCGTCGGCACGGTCAATAACGAGGTCGATTTGCACAGCCGGAGTGCTCTCTCGGCTGCGCCACGCATAATATTCGTGACGAATGGTGTCGAGGTGGAGCGCATGCACAATCTGACTAACGTGCCACAAACACACACGTTCAAAGGTTAGCCCATACCAACTGTTTTGCTCGGGCGTGCCGAGCGAGTTACGCCAAAAATGCTCGTCGGTAACGCGACGGGTGCAGAATCTGTAGTGAAACAGCGAGAAGAAATCAACCAACTGATATATGCCGTTTTTCTGCAGCCGCCCGTTGTTATATCGGCGCACAAAATCGCAATGCTCCAGATCGTCGAGCATGTTACACAGGTGGCCGTTATCGGTAATTTTCAGGGTTTTGGCAATCTCGGCCCGCGTGAATCCGTCGCGACGGGTGCTCAGCAAACGAATTATCTCCATATAGGCATCGGCACTCTTAAACAACGATTTAAACAGACGTTGATATTCATTTTCGAGCATCGGTGAGGCGGAAAAGAACAGTGAATCGAGGTTATCGGGCAGGTTCTTTTTGGGGTTTAACAGGCTGAGATAATATGGAACGCCCCCAAGGGCCATATAGGCCTGCAACACAGCTATGCGCGGCCAGTGGAATTTGCGGCTTTGCAAATATTCCTCGGTTTGCCCCAGTGTGAACGGGCGAAGATGCACGATGTGGGTGGCGCGATTATGTAGCCCGCCACGGTTATTCACAATTTTGCGCATCATCCACGATGTTGCCGACCCGCACACCACGAAACAGATGTTACGAAACCAGGAGGCACGACTGTTCCAAAAGAGGTCGAGCGCAGCGAGGAATCCGGCACGAGGGGTGTCGAAACATGGCAGTTCGTCGAGAAACACCACCAGGCGCTGCTCCGAGTCGGTTTGTTTGCTTTCGAGCAACCCGGCAAGCGCATCAAAAGCTTGCACCCACGTTTTCGGCTCATCACCGGTGTAGCCGTAACGCAGGAGCGACGAGTAAAACGACGCCATCTGTGTGGCGCGCGAGCCCTCAATAACACCGGTGGCATAGAAGTCGAAGGTGTCGTTGAAGTAGCTTCGGACCAAAAATGTTTTGCCTACACGGCGACGGCCATAGAGCGCAACAAACTCATTTTTCCCCGACGCCATGTAGCTGTCGAACATTGCGTATTCCGTTTCTCGACCGATGATTCTTTCCATGTTATTAATTTCGTTATATGTAAAATCGGCGCCACGTCGATGCCGCAAGAGCATTACCGATGATAACCAAGGGCAAAAATCGGTGACAACCGAGGGCATAATCTATGTCAACCGATAACGACCGTTGATAACCGAGTGATGG
>CAZDIC010000201.1:0-2799 GCA_964505395.1 uncultured Alistipes sp.
ACCAACCCACACCGGCAACGGCTTCGAGTTCGAACAAACGAGGAGCGCCTGCATAACCTGCGAAAGCGTTCATGAAGTTAACAGTACCGAAAGTACCAACGTACTGGTGATCGAATACGTTAGCTGATTTCAAGCCTGTCCAAGAAGATGTGTTTACAGTCCATTCGCCTTCAACACCCAAGCCAAATACCGGAGTGATTTGTTTGCGAAGTTCCAAACCTACAACACCGCGGGTTTCACCCCAGAAAGTGTTAGTAACGTGCTGTGTGGTCACGATAGCACCACCCTTCAGTGTAACTGACCAGTTGTCGGTAAATTTGCTGCCGGCAACGGTTGTCTGAGCCTGAGATGCTACAGCACCCAAGGCAACAGCTGCTAAAAGAATTACCTTTTTCATATTTATACAAATGTTTGTTTCGTTTCGAGGTAACAAATCTCGGTGCAAAGTTAAATACAAATTAACAAACCTCCAAATTTTTCAAAAAAAATCGGATGCATAATTATTTAGTAAATTCGAAAATTTCAATCTGATTCCCCTCACGAGCGTGTGTATATGACAAACTCGCTACATTTTTCAATGAATATTCCGATGCATACTGCATAAAACTGTCAATATCTTTTTTTGAAATAATTACATAACCGTGTGTTTCAGTGGCCTTTTCAAACAGCCGCAAACGGTCGTTTAAGTAAAAATTAACTTCATAAAAGCGCAAATACTTATCCGCTTTATACGAATAAACGGTGTGACCGGCATTGATGTAGCGTTCAAGTTGCACCGCAGCATAGCGTTCCGACCTATAGTTCATTGTTGCCGGCAGCACCGTTATCTGCAGCAAGCAATACACCAACATGGTGTACATCATAGTCCATCCAAAGCAGTTCCACGCCTTATGTCGGCAGAGAGCTCGCGCCAACGAACCGCCAGATGCGATTGTAATGAAGAACATGAACGAACGTATAAAACGGTGCGGACTATTCTGCAAATATTCACTGATTATGCAAATTTGTTCGTTATCGGTTGGGAACCAATTGTCGGTCAAGCCCCACACCGCTACTGCCAAGAGCATGCCTACCACACATATAATCCAACAATAAACCTTAACACAACGTTTGCCATTTCTCACCAAACTCCTCACTGCCAGAGCAATGAAGTAAATCAAGAACGGATAAATGGGCAAAAGGTAAACACTGCGTTTGCTTTTCGGAATGCAGTAGAACACAAATATCAACACGGCAGCCAACAGCGAGAAACGCTCCACGGCATCCATCGCTTTAAAGCGGCCATAACAACCGCGAAAGCGGAATCGACAACGACGCCACGACACCGAAAACGCAGCCATCAGAAGCAACAGAATGTAAGGCGCTAATCCCCATAGGAGACACACAAAATTGTACCACACCGGGTTATCGTGCGATTCATAGCTCATAGTGCCTGTGAAACGGCCGAAATTCTCCTCCATAGCAAGGCGCAGAAATTCATCGCCGCCCTGCTGATATGCGGCAACATACCACAAAGCCGGCAAAATCAGCGCTAAAAGCGATGTCAAAGCCACACTAACAGTGGTTTGCCAAAATCGGTTACCTGAGGTCAGACGGAACGTCCAAATAACCATCGCCGGAAGCAAAATGCCCACCGGGCCTTTAGTCAGCACTCCCCCACTCATGAGCAACACCGCCACGAGCGACGGGGCCCATGTGCCTTCGGGATTCCGCTCCCACTGCCGATAAAGCGCGAGCAACGCCGTGACAATAAACATTGTCAACAGCATATCAACGCGACACACGGTTGCGGCACGGAATATTTCAAGCGATGTGGCAGTAATAAATGTCACGGCCGCAGCAAGATTGACTGTCGTGCGGTGTGCAAAAAACCTGAACACACACACCAACATCACAATCAACGCCACCGCCGACGGTAAGCGCGACAAAAATTCGGTTACCACACCACCGTTGAGCCATCCCAAAGCTGCAACACACCACGCCAACATCGGCGGCTTGTAAGGGATGTCGGCGCCAAAACTAACCGGCAATATCCAGTTATCCTGTTGCAGCATCGACACCGCCACGATAGCCTCACGTGGCTCACCCTTGGTGGTAAAAAGGTTTACACCCAAAAAGGGGATAAACATAAGGATGAGAAGCCCTGCGATAAACAGGGTCTCCCATCCTATTTTTACACTATTATTTTTCGTTTTCTCCGGCATCACATCTCATCAAAATCAGTTACCGAAACTTAATGTGGTGTAGTAGCTGCTGCCTTGACGGCCATACGACAATGTGATGTAGCGATTGTCCATTCCGAACCACGAGGCCGACACCACGCCACCATTGTTGACCAATTGAACAGGAGCTCCATACTGCGACACGAAGGTTGTGTATAGGTTGTTATAGCGGTTCATATCGTAGTATGCAGTGGGATAAGTGAACTGCGATCCATAGAGGATACCATTATTATAATACATTGCAGCATCGGTCCAAGTGTAGTTCATTTGGGGCACATTCTGCAGATATATCACATTATCAGAATAACTGCTCACGGTGTAACCGGCATTTACCAGTGCGGCTACCGAGTAGCTGATTGCCGATCCGAGAGCAACACCGAGAATCGAAGAGAACAGAGGGCCTCCCCCTGCATAGTGCCACGATGCGGGGGGCACGGGACGACTGAACGAACGGAAGAAAGGCACGGGGTGAATGTAGCCATAATCGCGGTGAGGCATTGCAGGCGATGTGCGATGTCCACCGTTGTTACCGGGGCGGTTCTGGTTGTTGCCCATGTTGCCGCCGTTTCCATTGCGG
>CAZDIC010000202.1:0-2796 GCA_964505395.1 uncultured Alistipes sp.
CATTAAACCTAAACCTGAAAGGTACCACCTGACAATGGAGAAAAAATTAACATCGAAACTATTTGGTAAACTGTTGCTGTTGGCGGCTTTATCTATGCCTGCCGGAGCTATGGCGGCTAATGCATCGGCCACATCGGCCGGCACGTCAAGTGCAACAAGTGTGAATAAGTTTGAGGCCGGGAAAGGCTCCTTCCTGCTCAACGGCGAGCCCTTTGTGGTGAAAGCTGCCGAGCTTCACTATCCTCGCATCCCGAAGCCCTATTGGGATAATCGCATCAAAATGTGTAAGGCCCTTGGCATGAACACCGTGTGTCTTTATGTGTTTTGGAATGCTCACGAAACCGAGGAGGGCGTGTTTAACTTTGATGGCCAAAACGACCTGCGCGAGTTTGTGCAGCTCTGTAAGGCCAACGACATGAAGGTGATTCTTCGCCCCGGCCCATACGTTTGTGCCGAATGGGAAATGGGCGGCCTCCCTTGGTGGTTGCTGAAACATAAAGATATTCGTTTGCGCGAGTCCGACCCCTATTTCTTGCAACGTGTTGATATCTTCCAGCAGAAGGTTGCAGAGCAGGTTGCCGACCTCACAGTGGCCAATGGCGGCCCGATTATTATGGTGCAGGTTGAAAACGAATATGGCTCGTATGGCGAGGATAAGCAGTATGTTGGCCAAATTCGCGACATGTTACGCAAAAATTTTGGTAACGAGGTGACTCTGTTCCAATGCGACTGGTCGTCGAATTTCACTCTTAACGGTCTCGACGATCTTATTTGGACCATGAACTTCGGCACAGGTGCCAACATCGACCAGCAGTTTGAAAAGTTGAAACAACTGCGTCCCGACAGCCCGCTGATGTGCTCGGAATTCTGGAGCGGTTGGTTCGACAAGTGGGGCGCAAACCACGAAACCCGTCCCGCCGAAGATATGATTGCCGGCATTGATGAAATGCTCTCGAAAAACATTTCGTTTAGCCTCTATATGACTCACGGCGGTACAAACTGGGGCCACTGGGCAGGCGCAAACTCGCCCGGCTTCGCTCCCGATGTTACCTCGTATGACTACGATGCCCCCATCGACGAGTCGGGCCGTGTAACCCCGAAATACTACGCTCTGCGTAACACTCTTGCAAAGTATGCCAACGGTAAACTGCCGAAGATTCCTACAATGGCAGCTACCGGTGAAGTTGCCGAGTTTACTCTCACCGAGGTTGCTCCGCTCTTTGCAAATCTCCCCGAAGCGAAAACCGACCGCGATGTTCGCACCATGGAGGAGTACAATCAGGGATTCGGCTCTATTATCTACTCAACACAGTTGCCCAAACTCAGTGAGCCGGCTCTGCTTTCAATGGACGCTCACGACTACACACAGGTGTATATCGACGGCAAACTGATTGGTAAGCTTGATCGTCGCAACGGCGAAAAGGCTCTTAAAATTCCGGCATGTCCCGAAGGTGGCACACTCACAATCCTTGTTGAGGCTATGGGCCGCATCAACTTCGGTCGTGCAATTAAGGACTTTAAAGGCATTGTAGGCAACGTTGAACTGACTATCGACCGCGATGGCCGTGCATTTGTTTGCAATCTCAAGGATTGGAAAGTTTATAACATTCCCGACGAGTTGTCGTTCTACAACGCTATGAATTTTGAAAAGATTTCATCGCTCACCGACGATAACGGCAACCGCATACCCGGTGTCTATCGTGGCACATTCAACGTGAAGAAGCCTGCCGACACATTCCTCGACTTCCAAACATGGGGTAAGGGATTGGTATTTGTTAACGGTCACCCCCTCGGCCGCATTTGGGAAATCGGTCCGCAGCAAACACTCTACACTCCGGGTTGCTGGCTCAAGAAGGGTCAAAACGAAATCGTTGTGTTCGACGTTGTTGGCCCGACCGACGTTAAAGTGCGTGGTTTGAAATCTCCGTTGCTCGACCAACTGCAAGTGCAGAAACCGCTTACACACCGCGAAGATGGCGAAAACCTCGATTTGACAGGTTGCACTCCTGCGGTTAGCGGCACATTCTCGTTTGCTAACGGTTGGCAGTATGTGAAACTCCCTGCCGTAACCACCGGTCGCTATCTCTGCATTGAGGCTGTCGACGGTTACAAGGAGGGCTCAAACACTGCCGCTATCGCCGAGTTCTATGTGGTTAACGAAAACGGTGAACGCATTTCACGCGAGCCGTGGACCGTTGATTATGCCGACAGCGAGGATGTAAGCCGATTGAATTGCTCGGCCGACAAACTCTTCGACCTTCAGGAGTCAACCTATTGGAAGACAGCCAAGGGCGCAACATTCCCCCACGCAGTGGTAATTGACCTCGGCGCCGAGCATAATGTTAGCGAGATTCAGTATCTCCCACGCATGGAATCTGACATCCCCGGTGCAATCAAAAACTTCCGCATCTACATCTCAAACACTCCCTTCAAGAAGTAATATGCCTTAGGGGGTCGCGTACACTCAGGAAGTGATATCGCGCCCCCTCTAAAGCAAATTCACAGGCCGGGATTTACGTCAATCTCCGGCAGCATGAAGGCAAATATAACAACGCCCCATCGAGACAGTGAAGCGCGCTTCGCAATGCTCGGTGGGGCGTTGTTTGCTTTGTGTGGCTTTATCTGCTTTGTGTGTCATTATTAGCTTAGTGTGGCGTTGTCAGCTTGGAGTGGTGTTGTCATAAAAAATCCCCCAAGCTCTCTGCCGGGGGAACAATAACTGCTATCACCATGAAAATCCCTAAAAACTCACTCTATAAATGCGTAATTGCAACGTTTGATTATATAACAGCTATG
>CAZDIC010000203.1:0-2765 GCA_964505395.1 uncultured Alistipes sp.
ACGACCACTGCCCTTTGGGGATGAACAGGAAGTTGTATAATCCGCGATCATATCGACCATAGTTGGTTTGCGGGATGATTACCCCCACCGTGTCACCACCAACAATCACCCGTTCACTCAGCAACGGGTCGTGGACACGTGTGCTGTCGAGCAAAATTTTCTCATTTTTGGTGAAACGGTCGATGATGTTGGGCGACGGCTCCGGTGCTCCGCTTGCCGCTGCGCTCAACGCCATCAACATCAGGCTTACTGTGAGATATATTTTATATCGTAGTTGCATTGTCAGTTACATACTTAGAGGTAGAAGGCTACTCCAAAGGTTATTGAAAAGAGGTTGATTTTGAAGTTGGCCTGCTTCGAGTTTCTGTCGGCTACGTAAATTTGGTCGGTGGTTGACGTTGTGTGGTTGTACGTAAAGCCAAGCACACCCACATTCACCTCAATTGCCGAATAGTTGTTGAGAAACATCACGATGCCGGGTGCCAAACCGACGTTGACATTCCATGAGCGTTCAAATGTACCGGTCAAATCGGTGCCACGGCCATTACAAAGTTTTGATTCGCCGCCACCGACTTGAAACTGCACCTCGTTAAACACACCGAAACGGTGACTATGGCCCAAACTGATATAGTTTCGAAACGCAGCCATCACCGAATAGTTGTGTGAGATATTATATAAACCTTCCACCGAATAATCGTTCTCGGAATCAAGCACCACAGTAGCATTATCCAAGCGAGTGCGAGTGCGAGAGTAAGTAAATTTACCTCCGGCAGCCAAGTTATCCTGGAAACAATACATCAACATCGGGCTGAGTTTAAACGTGTAAGTGTCGCCCGAAATATTTTCAATAATCAGGAATTGATATTTGTCTTGATTCGACTGAGAATAGCTCACGCTAACCCCGGTGATCCACTGACCTTTAGGCACGAAAGATATCTGCTCCAATCCGCGTTTAAACTCGACCTGAGCATTGGCCCATGTCGCAGCAAAACCGATAACAAGCAAAAATGTTATAATGCGCTTTATCATTATCATTCAAAATAGGCTCATGCATCACCCAATGTTCCACATTGGCAACAGAGCATTTCACATGCGCTGGTGCACGGCTTAGCCCTAACACGCAACGGCAAATTTTTCGTAAAGTTACACTTTTTTCACCTCTCTTAAAATAAAACAACTGTTAAAATTCCCGTATCAACCATCCCAACACAACCCCCGACACAAACATAGGCCAAACCAAAGGCCAAACCGAAGCCGGACACATTGGATTAGTAACACTCCAAGATGTATTGCTCCACGATGGAGCGGATAACACCGGAGTGCCACTATGCTGAATGGAAGGCTATTAAAAGCTGATGTATTTCAGCTCGGTAAAGTCGTCAAATGCATCCCAGAAGTATATCCGCTGCCGTTTTTCATCTAAGAATACTCGAAGGATATCATTACTCGGGCTGTATTGCTTTATCGGTCGTAACTGCGAATCAAAAAGTATTAGTTCATAACGGAAAATTCGCTCGCCCAAATTTATCGGAAATGGTTGCATGCATTTCATTTTAAACCCATAGAATTGCGCGAGTATGAACTTCTGTCCAGAATTGAGATATGCATAATACACCACGTTATCCATCATCTTATCCTGATTCATTCCATCTAAAGATAGCTGTGGGATATCATCTCGGTTAAATTGGCATGATTGATTGAGGCTAATCTTGTAGACCTCATTAAAATGGCGCATCCCAACAATTACATTGTTGTTCTGAACAGAAAAATGGAACGATGCAATTTGGCGTTTGAAATCGCCATCTTGACAATCTATATTATCCGATAAGTTAATCCTATCAACAATAGCATCACGACGAGTGTTGTATGTGATTAAATCGCCCATATCCGAATTGAAGATAAGCGTACTGTCGTTTACCCAATACAATTCTTGCAGAGGGCCCATGCTCGGTACAGATATAGTTGATTCTCCCAAGAAGCGAGGTTCTTCATCGGTTAACAAATATGTTAATCGTTTGTAGTTGGCATTGTCAACTAAGTCGATAGTATCCCCGCGCAAAGTTTTCACCATTTCTAAAGCTAATGTCTCTTGGGGGCCGGAACCCTTGCGTGCAAATGCGTATTTAAAATCCATGTTTTCTGCGCCGTACACATATATCTGATCTCCGTCAGATTTTTCTTCATGCAAAATGCACACATAATCATCCCCAATCGCCATGTCCAATGGCTTTAAAATCTGATCGATTGTTATTGATTGTATGATTGATTCCTCGGTCGGAACATTCAACTTATTGTCAAATCGTTGTTCTGATGACCCACAGCTACATAGCATTGCGAGGGGCATCATCAAAAATACACTTTTTCCCATTGTCTTTATAATACTTAAATTCAGTTTATCCTTAAGGTGCTCCTTAACCTTCAATAATCCAGCGGTCGATGTTGCGAGTGGTTGAGGAAAAGTTGACGCCAACTTTTATGAGTTTACGGTTATCCGCAGCAAACGGCAAGGTGTAGTTTTTATCGTTGATTTGCTGCATGGCATCCTCGGCTGAGCCATCAAGTTTGAACTCCATGACATAGGTGTACTTATCGGTCTGTAAAGCCAGGTCAATGCGACCTTCCGAAGTGTGATATTCGGCTTTTACATAAAAGCCCATGAGTTTGGTGACGATGAATAGCACGTTCTGATAGTGATTTTCAAGGTCTTTCACCAGTTCGTATGGCGTATCGGCAAACAGTGACGACAGTCGTTTGAGAAAGTCATC
>CAZDIC010000204.1:0-2756 GCA_964505395.1 uncultured Alistipes sp.
TTCAAAAAATAGCGTGGTATGTATGGCGGAATATCCGAGGAATTTTTATACCTTTGTGCTGTGTTTTTTGAAAAATGGTCATAGCAAAATGAGATTCACAAAGATGCATGGCCTTGGTAACGATTACATCTATATAGATTGTATGGATGGGTCGTTTGGAGGCGACGATAGTTCAATCATCAACGATAATGCCCGGCTGGAAGAAATTTCAGCCCGATTGAGCAACCGCCACCTGGGAATAGGGGGAGATGGTATTGTGATGATTCTCCCTTCTTCAATTGCCGACTTCAGAATGCGTATCTTTAATGCCGACGGCTCGGAAGCCCGTATGTGTGGCAACGCATCAAGATGTATCGGTAAATATGTTTACGATAATAAGCTTACTACAAGCACCGATATAACGCTCGAAACCGCTTCGGGCGTTAAATATTTGCATCTCACTGTTGCCGATGGAGTGGTTGAGTCGGTTACCGTTGATATGGGTGAGCCCGATTTCGAGCCTGCCACAATTCCGGTAATCCCGGGCGCCGATGGCGGAAATGTCGATATCCCGGTGACGTTGTCATCCGGCAAGGGGTGCCGATTGACAGCTGTTTCAATGGGTAATCCCCACGGTGTGATGTTTGTTGATGACCTTGCAACGGTCGATGTGCATGGTGCCGGTGCTGAACTTGAGCGTCATGCCATGTGGCCCGATCGCGCTAACATTGAGTTCGCTCAGGTGGTTTCCCCTTCAGAAGTCGTTATGCGCGTGTGGGAGCGGGGTAGCGGTGAAACTATGGCGTGTGGCACCGGCTCGTGTGCTACTGCTGTTGCTGCTGCGCTTACAGGTCGCACCAACCGAGAAGTAACAATCAAACTGTTGGGCGGAGATTTGAAAATCCGCTGGGACGAAAATAGCAATCATGTCTATATGACCGGAACCGCCACAACGGTGTTTGTGGGCGAGGTTGCGCTATAACAATAGAATATACATTATATGTTTAAGATAAACGACAATTTTTGTAAACTTGCCGAGAGCTATCTGTTTTCAGAGGTAGCACGCAGAATAAATGCTTTCAAGGAGGCTCACCCCGATGCCGACATCATCCGCATGGGCATTGGCGATGTGACTCGTCCGCTCTGTAAGGCTGCTATTGATGCAATGCATGCTGCCGTCGACGATGAAGCCTCATCGGCAACATTCCACGGCTACGGCCCCGAGCAAGGCTACGCTTTCCTTCGTGATGCTATTGCCGAGAACGATTATCGTGCTCGTGGCATAGAGGTCGCTTCTGACGAGATTTTTGTCAGCGACGGCGCAAAGAGCGACACCGGTAACATCGGCGACATCTTGGCGCAAGGTAACCGCGTGGCTGTAACCGACCCGGTTTACCCCGTTTACGTGGATACCAATGTGATGGGTGGCCGTAGTGGCAAATTGACCGACAACGGCTGCTGGAGCAACATCGTTTATCTTCCTGTAACTGCCGATAACGGTTTCATCCCGGCACTCCCCGCCGAGGATGTAGATGTAATATATCTGTGTTACCCAAACAACCCGACCGGGACAACACTGACTCGCGACCAACTGAAGGTGTGGGTTGATTACGCTCTTGCTCACGGCTCGCTGATTCTTTTTGACTCGGCTTATGAGTCGTTTATCCGCTCGGAGAACGTGCCTCACAGCATCTACGAAATCCCCGGCGCACGCAAATGCGCCATTGAGTTCCGCAGTTTCTCGAAAACGGCGGGCTTCACAGGTGTGAGATGTGGCTACACCGTAATCCCCAAAGAGTTGATGGGCCACGATGAAAACGGTCGTGAAGTGTCGATGAACCATTTGTGGTTGCGTCGTCAGACCACCAAGTTTAACGGCGCATCGTACGTGGCTCAGCGTGGTGCTGCAGCCATCTACACCGCTGAAGGAAAGGCTCAGACCAAGGAAACTATCGACTACTACTTGCGCAATGCCGAATTGTTGCGCAACGGTTTGATGGCTGCCGGCCTGGAGGTGTTTGGCGGCACTGATGCCCCGTATGTGTGGATTAAGACTCCGGGCAATGTTGACTCGTGGCGGTTCTTCGACATGTTGTTGGAGCGATGCCATGTGGCAGGTACCCCGGGTTCAGGCTTTGGGCCGTCGGGCGAAGGCTACATCAGGCTCACGGCGTTTAACACGTATGAAAACACGGCCGAGGCGGTGAAACGCATCGCCGGCGCTGACTTCAAATAACACAAAGGCTTCTACCGCGGCAACGCGGTCGGAGCCTTTATCAATTAGTGAGAATCACAAAATTAATAATATGGTTTCCTTTATAAAAAGATGTAACGGAAACAATCATTCAATTCTAAATTATGTCATTACTTAGATTCAAAGCAGTAAAAGAGGCTTCCGATCGCAAGGCTGTGCCTGTGGAAATCCCTGCCGAACGTCCGGAGCAGTTCTATGGTGAAAAAGTTTTTACTCGCGAGAAGATGTATCAGTATCTTCCGAAGAAAACATTTGACAAACTGGTATTTGCAATTGACAACAAGCAACCCATCTCACGTGAACTGGCCGACAGCATTGCCGAAGGCATGAAGCGTTGGGCAATCGACAACGGCGTGCGCCACTACACACACTGGTTCCACCCGTTGACAGGCGGTACTGCTGAAAAGCATGACGCATTTATTGAGCACGATGGCAAAGGCGGTGTTGTTGAGGAATTTACAGGCAAATTGCTCGTGCAGCAGGAACCGGACGCATCGAGCTTCCCTAACGGCGGTATCCGCAA
>CAZDIC010000205.1:0-2724 GCA_964505395.1 uncultured Alistipes sp.
GCGGCATCCAAGTGGCGCTCGTAGTTGCGCACCGAAGCGGAGGTTTCGTGGTGCATCATCAAACGTACACCCTTCGAGGCGGCATATTCATGCAGCCCTTTCACATCAAAGTCGGGATAGGGGCTGACAAAATCAAACACATAATCTTTGCTCTTGCCAAACCAATCTTCCCATCCTTGGTTCCAACCTTCAACAAGCACTTGACTAAAGCCGTGTTGGGCGGCAAAGTCGATATAGCGCTTCACATTTTCCGTGTTGGCTGAGTGTTTACCGTTCGGTTTCAAGGTTGTATAGTCGGTCTGACCGAGTTTTACACTCTCCACATCGTTGGTGTAGGCCCATGAACCTTTGCCGGTGATCATATCCCACCACACGCCGATATACTTCACAGGCTTAATCCATGAAGTGTCGGCAATCTTACACGGTTCGTTAAGGTTGAGGGTGATGCGCGAGGCCAAGATGTCGCGTGCGTCATCGCTCACGATGATGGTGCGCCAAGGGGAAGTGCAGGGAGCCTGCATGTAACCCTTGTTGCCTTGCGCATCGGGGGTGAGATGGCTCTCGAAAATCATGTGTTCGTCGTCGAGGTTGAGGTGCATGCAGGCGTAATCAACCAACGCGGCCTCGTGTAGATTAATGTACAGGCCATCGTCGGTTTTCAGCTGCAGAGCGGTTTGCACGCCGGTGGGCGAGAACGGTGTCTGAGACGAGTTCGGTGTGATTGCATCCTTCATCAAGGAGCGTATCTCGCTGAGACGCGACTTCACATATTCATATTCTTGTGTGTCGTAATCACCGGGAATCCAATATGCGATATGGTCGCCGGTCATTGCAAACTGAGTGTGTTCCTCTTTGATAACGAAGTAGTTCAAATTCGACTGGAGCGGGAACTCATAGCGAAATCCGAGTCCATCGTTAAACAAGCGAAAACGAATCACAATTTTGCGCTGATTGGCGGGCTGGTTGAGGGTGACTGCCAGTTCGTTGTAGTGGTTACGGATAGCGCTCTCCTCGCCCCACACCGGGGTCCAAGTCTCATCGAAGGTGGAGGTTTGTGTGCCGTCAAGCGTAAAACCGTCCATAAGGTTGCACTTGCTGTCAAGTTGGTCCACATCGGTGCGAGGTTTGAAATCGAAATCGGTGTGGGCATCGGCATCCTCTTTCTTCAGTTCGAGGCCGAGGGTAGATGGAAGAATCACAGCCTGTGAGCCGCGAGTCAATTCATAAACAGGCGCTCCCTTCTCGTTGAGACGGAACGTCATCGTTAGCCGACCATCGGGTGAGGTCAACTTTTCTTGCGCCACAACAGGCACCGCTGCCAGGCACAGGGTAAAGATAGGGATTAGTGTTTTAAATTGCATGGTATAATCCTGCGTATAAACGTGGGTATTAGTTAATCGTTTGTTTTCCTTTTTTAAGGGTTTAGCATTCTCTCGCGAAAGGTTAACTACACAAATTTATAAAATTGTGAGATACGTTGAACCGTCGGAAGAGAAAATATAAACGATTTTATATTCTTATTTTTTCTAATCTTCTTGTTACTAAGATGTTATAACTTTATCATTGCAGGCGTTATATAAATCGTTTCCAAAGATTAGAACTCTAGAATCAGCACTTCACGGGGTGAGAATGTTAACTCGTCGTCAAGCTGAACAGTGCGGTTTGTCAACACGTCGCGGGCTGAAGTCGCGGGTAGGATTTCAGCGTAGGGTGTCAGCTCAAGAGTTTGAGTCTCGTTGGTTCCGTTCATGAACACAGCAACCGAATGACCGTTGTACTTGCGTTCGTAGGCATATACTCCGCCACGAGGATAGAAATGTTTGAGCGAACCCTTGGCAATCACTTCATTGCCGCGACGCCATTTCAACAGTCGACTCACATATTCAAAGGCCTCCTGTTGCAATGCAGTGCGACCGTCGGCCTCGAAGCAGTTGTGCTGGTCGCCACTCCATCCGCCGGGGAAGTCGCAACGCAACAGACCGTCACCGTTAGCTTTGTCGGCAGCCATCAGTATTTCAGTACCATAATAGATTTGCGGGATGCCACGGGTGGTGAGAAGGAAAGCTGCAGCTTGTTTCAGTCGGTCGAGGTTCTCAGTTGACTCCTCATTGGTGTAGAAACGCGATGTGTCGTGGTTATCGAGGAAGATGAGGAGGTTCATCGGGTCGGCATACACATGGTCTTGTGTTAGGTAGTCATACAGGTTATACAGGCCACCACCCCAGTCGGTTGTTTCCTCATCAAAGGCCTTTGTCATCAGGCTCATCAGGGGGAAATCCATCACGGTGGGGAGGTTGGAGTTGCGTGGTGCTGCCAGGCGACTGTCTTTCTGCCAATAAGATACCAACACGTTGGAGTTCAACCAGGTCTCACCCACGATGTTGAAATCGGGATATTCATCGGTCACAGCCTTACACCAGCGAGCCATCATGTCGAAATCGGCATATGGGTGAGTGTCCATACGGATGCCGTTAATGCCGGCGTCCTCAATCCACCAAATGCTACTTTGTATCAGATAGTCGGCCACCAAACGGTTGCGTTGGTTAAAGTCGGGCATCTCCTTTACAAACCAGCCATCAGTGGCAATCTTGCGCTCGTAATCGGATGCATGAATATCCTGAACACTGGCTGTGCGATAGCTGCACTGCACATATTCGCCCCGGAAGTTAAACCAATCTTTCGACGGCATATCCTTATATAAATAGTTCTCGCTACCGCAGTGGT
>CAZDIC010000206.1:0-2658 GCA_964505395.1 uncultured Alistipes sp.
GGTCAACCTTTTCAGGTATCACATCAACAGCAACAACGTGATGATGTTGTGCCAACAAGGTGGCTATAGAAAGCCCGACGTAACCGGTACCGGCTACGGCAATTTTAATATCATTGTTCATAATTTGATTTAGTGTTTTGAAGATTAATCAACGGGCCTGCTAATTACATCCATAGCGAGGCCAAGTATCCACGAATTTTGTGGTACAGATTAAATCGGTTCTTATTTCAAACCTCGTGAGCCATCATGCAATGTGAGTCAGCGATTAACTCATCGATAGCCTTTTTATCAAGAGCGTAACCCTTCCGGTCGTACACATCGAGGTCAAGACGATGGCTCAATTCGTCAAGGATTTCAGCATCATGAAGATATTTCACCTGACACGGAGTCTGTCCACTGGTGTAATGAGTTTGGAAACGATAATATTCACATAGTGTCGCCGTGTCAAGCTCCTTAATTTCACTAATATGATTAATCACCGCGACGTCACCTTTACCAAAGCTGCAATCAGGGAATCGGCTCCAAATTTCATCATTCCATAACCCGTTCAGAATACGATAATTCTCCACAAGGTCAAGGCCTGAGAATTGACCGGCATCATCAATTGCCAAAAAATACTCCGCCTGTTTACGTTGATACCAACTTCTCAAATCGGCAGGCAATTCGTTGCGATGACGCCCCACAATGTTGTAGATTTCAATTTCACTGATGCACGATTCGCCATCCATCCACGCATGCAAGATTCTAAAATCTACATCATCAAGGATTGTTGCATCCACCTGACCTTGCTTGGCAAACGGAACGAGCAATGTGTAGCACGTTGCATAGGCACGGAGATTACAGGGCTCGCATTTCGGCAAAAACGCCTCAATGAGATTGCACACTCGTGCCATTTCATTGATAAGCAGTTTATCCGCGCCATCAATAGGAGCGTCCAAGCAGATTGGACGCAAATTTTGCAACGCAATGAGATAGTGAACATAACCGATAGCACACTTGCCGTCAGTTATATCAACCTTTTCAAAATGATACATATCAGTCAAGCACCGTCAGCATGCCTTCGCCAACCTTGATTTGAAATTTGAATGAATTACTTGACGTAAATCTAATATAAAAGTTACGCAATTCCGGAGTATTCTCATCCACTTCCTCATCCTCAATAATGCCTTCACATCCGGCAAACTCGCCGACGTTAAGTTTGACCCTCTTCCCCACTCGGATGTCGCTATTTTCCACAATTGTTACTGAAATGTCATCGGTGAATTGCGAGATGGCACGTTGGAAGTTCTCCATCTCATGCTGCGAAATCACTGCATAAGGCGACATTGCCGAATTTGATTGCCGAAAAATCCACGCATAATTACGCACAATCCGAAATAACGGCGTAACATATCGTTCTTTTGTGCGAAAGAAAAGCACATCCCGAATAAACGCCTTTGTATCTTGCTTCCATCGGCCTCCAACTCGCACCTTTATATCCTCCATAGGATAGTAGGTTTTGAACTGTCGGCATGGGAAACGATGCTCATCACTGCAGACCAAACGTTGAATCTGCTCAGGCGTTACGCGGTCGCGGAGTTTCATCGCATACCAATGCTCGGTGTTATCCACCACCAAGTTGCAAACATTGTTTATGGCACTATCAATATGGGACTGATTATTGGAGGCTACACCAAAGTAATGCGTCAGCACATCTACCCTCTTGTAAGCACACGCTGCCATGACCTCAGTGTCGATCTGCAATTCCTTGGCAGCCGCCAGCCAGGCCTTTGCCTCAGCATGGTGCTCCTTGATACGTGGCATATGAAGTCGTTCACCTATCTCCCGAAGTTTGTTGACATAAGTCGATTCGCTCATTTGTCGACAAAATGGAAATAACACTTCACAACCCTCAATATCATACATCGAAATTACAGCCTGAATATTCAGGTTGGCAACCACCTTCAGCCCTGTTGGCAGCATTAAATACTCCTGCCCCACAGAACTCTTGCTCAAGGATTTCGCCACAGTATAATCCAATCCACCACAGTAAACACAGAACATGAAAAAATCGCGGGCACGAGTCAAATCCTCTCGTTCTCCAAATTGTGCTCTGGCAAGAGAGCGCAATTGCTCAACATTCAGTCCATGAGTTTGCGCGCTGCGGCGTTGAGGCGATGTCTTGAAAGCAAGCTTGATTTGATCTACGATATCCGGGAACTTCTCCACAAAAACACTTCGAAGCGCATCACGATACAATTCTATCGTTTTTGGAGAAGCACCACCTTTAACAGCCCACGACAAATAATCATCGATATACACCTTGGTAATTGTATCTGATGTAATCTCATTAGCTCCGACGTAATATCGAAAGTTTCGCAACGCTGTGGTTCGCAACACCCTTCGTCCCTTATTTTTATCACAAGAAACGTAAGAAAGTAGGTCGGATATGTAAACCACGAATGTTGCCAAATGTTAAAATTGCACTATATTGCGTTTCTTAATACAATACCTCAATTCCCCCTAAACGCCTGTGTTACGAGACATTAAGAGGTTATACAAATTAGTTCGAATGATGTCCACCGCAGGCATATGATAGATTGGTAAACACTTCCACACTCAAACACCTCCTAATAGGGGGTGTAGAACTTATCGCAAAGGTAGCTAAAAAATATGAAA
>CAZDIC010000207.1:0-2559 GCA_964505395.1 uncultured Alistipes sp.
AAACCCTCATAGCGGAGTTTATACGGTTCCGATTTGCAAAATTACAAAATTTTCTCCAATAACACGCGTAGCCACGGTGTGTTAGGGGGGTGGAAATGAAAAAAATTTTGTGTTTCGCGCTGAATTTGCTACCTTTGGGACGAAAACGAGAACGGAGTATTTGTGTGGCACACTGCGTCTTGTGTGTTTTTGGTAAAGCAGTGGCCGTAAGATTGTTTGTGTGTTGTTACGGGGACGTAACCGAAAATAGAGAACATTATATTACCAGTTATTCTTTTAAGTACTATGAACAAAAAATGTATAGGAGTACTCTCCTTGTTGCTGTGTGCGAGCCTGTCGGCATTAGCAACAACACTAACACCCGAACAAGCCCTTAACAGAGTGAAAGGCGAGAGTGTGCGCGTGCGCTCACTGGCCTCAAAAGTGATTAACCAACCGCAGTTGCTCACCACGATTAACGCCAACGACGGTGTGCCGGCAGTGTATCTGTTTGGTAATGCCAATGGCAGCGACCGCATTGTGGTTAGCGCCGATGATGTGGCGCAACCGCTGTTGGGCTATCTCGACGAAGATTATGACGGCACCGACGAGATACTACCACCCGAGTTTGAGTGGTGGCTCAACCAGTATGCCGCCGAGATTGCCACAGCCCGCAGTTCAAGCACTGCAGTGGTGAACCGTGGCGGCCGCGGCCTTGACTCATCGACCGAACGTGTTGCCATCGCCCCGATGCTGACAACCAAATGGAACCAAGATGCACCATTTAACGACCTCTGCCCTAAGGCCACAGGCTCGGCCTATAGCAACGGCAATTCGCCCACAGGGTGTGTTGCCACAGCAATGGCGCAAGTGATGAACTATTTCGAATGGCCGAAAGAGTTGCCAAACGACACCGTTACAGCCACAAACGCCACCAAGGGAAAGGTTAGCCTCATTCTCAGCACCATCACCTTCGATTGGGACAATATGCTCGATTCATATTCAGACTACACCGATGCTCAAGGCACCGCTGTGGCCCAACTGATGCAAGCATGTGGCTACTCGGTAGCAATGAGCTACGGTGTTTCCGCATCAGGAGCTCAAACCAGAAACGTTGCCACCGCACTGGTCGACCACTACAACTACGACGGACGCATCACCTATGAGAAGCGCGAATACTACAACCGCGATGAATGGGAATCACTGATTTACAACAACCTTAGCGAGGTTGGCCCGGTAATCTATGCCGGCTACACCGGCACAAGCGGCCACTGCTTTGTGTGTGACGGCTATTCAGCCGACAACTATTTCCACTTCAATTGGGGATGGGGCGGCATGTCTGACGGCTACTTCCTGCTGTCGGCCCTCAACCCGTCGTCGCAAGGTATCGGCGGCGCCACCGGTGGCTACAACCTCGACCAGGAGGTTGTGCTCGGCATCCGCCCGTCGACAGGCGAAGAGGTTTCACACCCGATACAGGTTACCTGCACCGATAATGTGTATGTCACCGAATATGAAGGTAATAGCCCCTATGCCGATTACTTCCTCTCAATCCGTGGCGGTTGGACCAACACAACACTATGGCCCGAAAACGCTTATCTTGGATGCAAGGTTGAAAAGTTGGATGAAAACGGTCAACCGGGAGATCCCGAATACAACGCTATCCAATTGGGTAAGTACACTGTTGCCGGATCCACCTACACGAAGTTAACCATACAGAAGTCATGGTTTAACTCTGACGGCACATACAGAGTTAGCATGGCCTACCGCGCAAGCGAAGAGGATGAGTGGATTGACTGCCATGTTGCCAACGGTGTTGTAGGCTACGCCTATGTCACAAAAGAGGGCGACACCTTCACATTCTCAGCCCCTGCCGAGGCCGGCATGCCGGAAGTTACGCTGGAGTTTACCACACCCCTTTACTACAATGTTGCCGCAAAAGCCAACATAACCATAGCTAACAACAACGAATCGGAATACCTCGGAGCCGTGCAGCCCGTGCTGATTGATGCCGACAACAACGTGGTTGCGCAAGCCGACAACGTGTTTGTTGACCTCATGCCCGGCGAGAGTTTCAGCAACGAAACGGTGTTTACCTTCACTTACAGTGACACATTTGCCACAAACACCGAATACGCCCTCGAAGTCATTGACCAAGCCACAAGCAAGGTGCTTGGCACCTTCGGCACAGTCACCGTTACAGAGGTTGAAGCGGGAACAATCACGTGCACATCGTTCACATACGATGACGCTTTAAGCACCGACCAAAACAACTTGCACTTCACAGCCGAAATTAAATGCACCTCTGGCTACTTCGTTGACCAAGTGTATCTCGGAGTGTTTGAAAAAATAGATGGCAAATTCAGTGTGTTGCTCTACCAAGCATTCCCTGATTTATTAATCTTGAATGCCGACGAATCGGCAACAGTCACCGTCAGCGCAAGTATCCCATCAGCCGAACAAGGTGCAACATATTATGCCGCACCTTATTACAACCGCAAGCAGATGGATGGCATTTTGGTAAAATTCACCATCCCCGTGGTCACCGGAGTGGAATCGGTAGCTGCCGACAACTCGCTC
>CAZDIC010000208.1:0-2431 GCA_964505395.1 uncultured Alistipes sp.
AAGGCACAGTGGCGCCATCGTCAAGCAACTTGATGGTGACGTTAACGCTTTTTCGTGGTAGATTAAGCTCACCCCCAATAATTGAGGGAAGATCAGTGGTAGGAATTCTCACTTGTGGTTATTATTTTTTGTGGATTTATCTGGAATGAGTGTAAACACGGTTATTTCAGGTGTAGCACCAAGGCGCATGGGTATGCCCACTGTGCCGGCACCGATATTAACATAGAGCGGACGTTTGCCGTCAGTGCTGTCATATCTGCCGCCCCAAGTCTTGTAGCGCCACACTGCCGGACTGATTCCGGCAAGTTCAATTTGCATGGCGTGAGTGTGGCCGCTCAGCGTCAAGTCAACTTTTGCAGTGTCGGCATCGGCAATCTCAGCCGTCCAGTGCGCGGGATTATGAGTAAGAAGAATCTTCACGGTGGAGTCTGCCAAAGTGGGATAAGCCTGCTTCAAGTCTCCGTAAACCGGGAAAGGCTTGTCGCCCCAGTTCTCCACGCCTATCACGTTGATGGAGTCGCCGGGCGTATCGCCATAGATGGTGGTGGTGGAATTGGTGAGAAGTTCCCAACCCATTTCAATTTGCATATCCATCAAGCGCTCCAAATTGCGCTCCTTTGCCGAAGGGGATGACCATTCAAAATAATCGCCATAGTCATGGTTGCCGAGAATTGACAGCACGCCATCGCGAGCGCGCAAACGGCTCAATGGCGCCACAAAAGGTATCAACTCATCGGAAGTGCGATTAACCACATCGCCGGTAAACACAATCAAATCGGGATTGAGTTCGTTGACCTCCTGCACCAATCGGTGTACAAATGTAGTGTCGTTGCCATAGGTGCCGACATGAAGGTCGGAAATTTGCGCGATTCGGTATCCTGCAAAGCTCTGAGGCAAGTTCTCAATCTGAACCGTCACCTCGTTGACTTGTGTTCTATATCGGTTGATTAAGGCGCCCCACCACATTGCCACAAACGAGATTACTGCCAACGTAACTCCCGCTCGAGAAAAGAATTTCCATCGTTTGCCCGAAGCCGACATCTTGGGGATGGAGGCTATCAGGTCAAACAGCACATAGATAAACTTGGGAATATAGATGGTAAAATAGCCAAACAGCATCCACATTTGGGCAAGCAGCAAGCCGTTGCCATCCGTTCGTTTTGGCAGACAAAGGAACACTGCAATATAAAGCAGAAAGAAAGCAGATTCCCAAATTTGGACTTTTGCCCAAATTAGCTTTTTGGCGCGATGCCATATCGTGAAAAAGAGATAGGCATCGCAAGCTATTTGCAGTATTATAAGTGTAATGACTAGTATCAGTGGAAGGCGCATTTTCTAGTGGTTAAACAAAGGTTTTATTTAGCGTTTAGCTTATTAATTAGCGGATTGGCATACATGGTCAGCATCATCCGACGCATAAAGGCTTCGTCGTCGGCTGTCAGGTCAGGCACGTCAACCTTGGCTAATTGCTTGTTGAAATATTCGTTGATTTGATGAAGGTCTGAAGTAGTATATTCCTTTCCGGCATAAGTTTCGGTGCCGTTGAGTTGGTCATAGGCAATATAGTTGATGGGATATAGCCTATAGTGGGTGTGGATGGCGTGGTCGACCATGCGGCAAACTTCCGCCACAGCCGTATTGCGGTCAATGTCGGCAGGGAGTGCGGCAATTTTGTCGCTCAGACACTCGGTCAGCGCAAAGTGTATGCGTCCCTTTTGCTGCAACAATCCTGTTTCCATTGAGAGCAAATCGTCGTGTTGACTCTTTTTATATTCGGGGTTGCGCTTTTTCATCAAAAACTCGCGCACCTTCAGATAGTCGTTGGGGTCGAACTCATAGCTGATGCTCACGGGCATCAAGTTAATTTCGCGAACGTGCTCCACAAACGAGCCTTCGCCTGCCAAGCCCAGCATCTTAATCAAACTCTCCTGAGTGCGGTCGTTGCTGTCTTTGGCACGACCCTCGCGGTGGGCAATCCACAGGCTTTGATGCTTTGATGAAATGGCATGGTGAATATATCCGCTGAGTTGCTTGGCAGCATCGAGTGCGCCGCGCATTCCGGTGTCGCGCTTAACGATGAAACTCTTGTTGAGACGCACCAAATCGGAAATCCAAGGATAGATGAGCAGATTGTTGCCTATTGCCACCTCGCAGGTCGGACGACCTTCTCGCACCAAGCAAAGGTTGAGAAATGAGGCATCAAGCACAATGTCGCGATGATTTGATATGAGTGTGTAAACGTTACCTTGCAGATAATTGTCTATACCGCTACAAGAAACACCATTGCTGGTCTTAGCTTCGAGCACCTTCAAGAAAGGCACCATTATATTTAGTTGAAATTCCTCTTGCGTTTTCAGCGACATGAGTTGTTGAGCGAATGCGGAGTATTCCACATCAGGGAGTACCCATTTCACTGCATGCTCAAAACCGG
>CAZDIC010000209.1:0-2426 GCA_964505395.1 uncultured Alistipes sp.
CTCTTACCTCTTACCTCTTACCTAATAGTAACCTGCGTGGCGCCGTAGCCATATTCACGGAATGAGGCATCCTGCACATCGTGCCCTTTATAGCGGTAGTTCAACTCCTTAATCAGCGCCTGACGGAGCACACCCTCCCCCTTGCCGTGGATAAACACAATTTTCTGACCTTTGTTGCGCAAATTTGCGTCCATGGTTTTGCGGAAGGCATCAACCTGATAGTTCAGAATTTCGGAGTTTGACATGCCGTGAGTGTTGTCAAGCAGTTCGTTAATGTGAAGGTCAACCACAATGGGACCATCGGCCGGAGTGGGCTTGCGCTTCTGCACCGGACGCGGAGTTTGGCGCATATCAGCAGCCTTCTTCTTGCGCATAGCATCCTCAAGCTGAGCACTGTCGAACACCTTTGCACGCTGCGGCACATCGTTTTTCACAATGTCGACAGCAATCACCGGCTCGTCGAAATAGGGATTTTCGCGGAAGCAGTGCAGCTTGAAGAACTTTGTGGTGTCAAGGCGAGTCTCCACAGCCACGGGAGCCTTCAGCGCAAACTGTTTGTCGCGTTTAAAGGCAACATACTGAAACGCCACGCGGTCGAGTTGCCCCACCTGTTCGCGCGACAACTCCTCGAGGAACACTTGCATGTTCGGCTCGATAATTCCGGCATGACGGGTTGTCCACCCCTCGTCGCCGTCAGCTCGCGACAGATATGTAAAATAGAGATAGTAGTTTGAATCGTTTACCAAGTAGGCCTCAAACGAGGTGGTTGTGAGGTGTTTCAACTCCATGGCCGAGTAAGCCAGGATTACATTCAGATGCTCACCCTCGGGAGTTTCAATCACCGGCTCGGGCTTCGGAGCCTCCGGCACAACTGTCGGCACAAATTTGCTTTGACGCTCAGCCTCTTTTTGCTGCTTCGGTTGCCCGGTGCCGCCAAAAAAGTCGCGACGCGAATTTTCTTCACCGGCACTGCTCACCACCACTAATTCTTTGAGCAACACCGGAGTTTCAAACCCGTCATCCTCCTCCACATGGGCTATCTGGCCCTCGATTTTCACTATTCGTCCTCCGCCTGTCGAACTGAGGAAACGCACTATATCTCCTATCTTTGCCATAATTGTTATTCTCAAATTATATGGCAAAAATAGCTATTTTTCCGTAATTTTGCAGCATGGTTAAGAATCTAAGAATCGACGAATTTGACTATGAGCTCCCCGAAGAGCGCATCGCACGTTATCCGTTGGCTCAGCGCGACAGCTGCAAACTGCTGGTGCGTAGCCACAACGGCAACATTTCGGAACACACTTTCACCGAGCTCCCCGCACTGCTACCCGCCGATAGCATGCTCATTTATAACAACACACGCGTGATCAACGCCCGCCTGCGCTTTCACAAACCGGGCGGCGCACTCATCGAAGTGTTTTGCCTCGAACCGGTAGCGCCCCACGACTATGCCGTGAGCTTTGCGCAAACCGAAAGTTGCTCATGGCAATGCTTTGTGGGCAACTCAAAACGTTGGAAACAGGGCCCGCTCACCATGGAGCTCTCCGTCAACGGCCAACAACTCACCTTTGCCGCCGAGCGCTGCGAGAAAAACGGCAACTCTTCAATAGTGAAATTTTCGTGGGACAATCCCGCGATTTCATTCTCGGAGATTATCGCTGCAGTGGGCGAGATCCCCATCCCGCCATATCTTAACCGCAACACCGAGGCTTCCGACTCAACCGACTATCAAACCGTCTACTCTCACATCGACGGCTCGGTGGCAGCTCCAACAGCCGGCCTGCACTTCACCGACCGTGTGCTCGACGAGATTTCGCAACGTGGCATTCCTCGTCGTGAGTTAACCCTCCATGTCGGTGCCGGCACCTTCCAACCGGTGAAGTCCGACGAGATTGGCGACCACCTGATGCACAGCGAGTTTATCGCCGTAAGCCGTGACCTCATTGCCGAGCTGGCCGAGACCTCGCGCCAAGTAATCGCCGTGGGCACCACCTCGGTGCGCACCCTCGAAAGCCTCTATCACGCAGGCAAACTCATCGCCGCAAACAACTGGGACGGCGAAGTGCCCCAATGGGCTCCCTACACCGACCAACCCGACGAGGCCACCAACGAGCTGTCCGTTTCCAGTGCCATGAAGGCCATCCTCGCATATCTCGACAGCCGTGGCGAAAGCACTTTCATAGCCTCAACACGCATAATCATTGCCCCGGGCTACCGCTACCGTGTGGTAAAGGGAATGGTAACCAACTTCCACCAACCCCGCTCCACCCTGCTGCTGCTCGTGTCGGCATTCACCAACGGCGATTGGCGCCCGATCTACGACTACGCCCTCGCCCACAACTTCCGCTTCCTCTCCTACGGCGACGCCTGCCTGCTGCTCTAACCCTCACGGGCCCCGAGTTTAGGCCGGTCAGCCCCGGCAA
>CAZDIC010000210.1:0-2408 GCA_964505395.1 uncultured Alistipes sp.
GGGGTTATGTTGGATTATTGACGGTCGCTGTAGAAGTTTTGGATGCGGTTGTCAACGTGTTTGTTGCCGAGGAGCACTGCGGGGAGTGAGCGCTGGAATGAAGAGGCGCCTTCACGTTGGTTGAACACCATTGAGTCGTTGGCGAAGTCGAATGCACGGCCTTCGTTGTCGACGTTTACAACTTCAAACACAACTACAGAGTTGTTGAGTGCGAGCGGGCCTACGAGTGTGCCTTTCTTGGCGTTGGCTACGTTGGCTTGGAGTTTCGACTCATACATGCCGAAGTTGCGCACGTAGTTTTGACCGAAGGTAACCTCGGTGGTGTCGGCTTTAACTTGCATTGCTGAAGCATACTCAGCCACGTTGTGGCCTTTGCCTTTGAGGTCGGCAACGAGTTTGTCGCCCTTCTTGGCGTTGCGAGCCTTGTTGGTGAGGTAGGTGCGAACTTGCTCGTCGCTTGCGGGAATGAAGTCGCCGTCGTAGACGTTTGTTACTGCAAGGGCGAGGAGGCGTGAGTCGCGGTCATCGGTGAAGATGCCTGAAACGTTGCCTTTCTTGGCGGTCAAAGCCCACTTGGCAGCGCCACGGCTGTCTGACAAACCGTTGATTGAGAGGCTTGAGGGGGTAACCGATGCGGTGAGCACTGAGTAACCGGCCTTTGTGGCTTCAGAAATGAATTTGTCGGCGGTTGCGTTAGCGTTGAGGTAAGCGCGAAGGTCGCTGTTAAGTTTGTTGATGGTAGCGTTTGAGGGAACCACGTCGTAGGTGATTTCTGCGTAATCGTAAACGGTAACGGGGGCCTTGCGAGTGCGTACACGGAGGCTCATGCCTTTCTGGCCGTTGTTGTTGGTCGGCAGGAAGTATGTGCCGGCAGCAGCGGTGGCAAGTTCATCCTTCAAAGCAGCCATGCCGGGGTTGAGCAGTGAAACCCACACGCTGTCCTGGTGGTTGGCGATGGCGGTGCCGAGGTCGGCAATTTTTGCACCGGCGTTCAGGCGGCCGAGGATTGAGTCGGTGTTAACGGTTTCGTTGATGAAAGCAACATCGAGCAACACTGAGTCAACTTCTTGTGTGGCGTCGAGCAGTTTGGCGATGGTGTAGGTGTTGTCAACAAACTGAACCATTGCTGTAGAGTCCTTAGCCAAGGTGGGCACAACCTTCTTGAGCGCAGGGGTCATGGCCGATGCGGCTGAGTTGGCGCGGTTAACATAGAAGTGAGAGTTGTTGGCAACTGCATCGGTGCCCGGGTTGAGGCGCAAACCGGCGATGGCTTCTTCAACCTCTTTCTGTGCGGCGTTGAGATCGCTCGACGAGGGTTTGATGTCAACGGCGATATAGCTTACCAAGTGCTGGGGCTCGGTGATGCGGTAGCGGTTTTTCTCTTGCTTGTAGAGGTCTTCAATTTCGCTGTCGCTAACGGGGAACTGGTCGTCGCTGAGGCTTGAGAGATCCTTCTTGGCGTAAGCGATGGTTGAAGTGGTGGCGTTGCCTTCGTAAATGGCCTGTGCATCGAGTTTGTTGGCGGTCAAGGTGCCGTTGAAGAGGTTGATGAACTTCTGTTGCAACAACATTTCTTCGGTGTCCTTTTCAAGGCCGATCCAAGCTTGCTGCAGCTGAGTGGCTTGCTGTTGGTCGATGCCGTTTTTGGTGGGGTTGAATGCGGCGTCGTGGAACATTTGTGCCGAGGGGATGCCCATGCTCTGCACTGCCTGAGCCACGTAGGGGTGGGTCTTGTCGCCGAGCATAGCTTCAGAGAGCTCTTTGTCGGTAACGGTGAGGCCGAGACGCTCATATTCTTTCTTCATCAGAGCTTCGTTGATCATCTGCTGAAGCACGTATTCTTGAACTTGTGCAACATCAACGTTGGTGTAGCCGCGTTGTTGGAGCTGCTCTTGTTGCTGTTCTACACGTTTCTGGAAGTCAATGTAATCGATTTTTTCACCGTCGACTTTAGCCACAGTGTGGTTGTCGGTGAACAGTTCACCCGGGCGGTCAACTGCCGTGAGGATGAACAACAGAAGAGCCAGACCTAATATTGAAATAATCAGGATCGGGCGCTGACGGATTTTTTCAAGTGTTGACATTTAACTGTTAAATGGTTGTTATGTTTTTATTTTTCGTTATATTCAAGGTGTTTCCGCTTTTCATTCGTTCGAAAGCCTCGTGATAATGTTGATTTGGGGCTTTTTCGCGGTATAAAACGCACAAAGATACGTTTTTTTTCATTCTTGACAAAGAACTTTAAAGTGTTTTTTGCACACTTCAAGCAAACCGAGCGTTTTGATGCCAAAAATTAAGCCCGGGAGAGGTGGCTTGCGCCATCTCACCCGGGCTTATGTGGGTTGTGATGTGTTGAATTCGTTTGGGAACGGAAGATGCCGTTTAGAGGTTGAAGGCGGCTTTTACGC
>CAZDIC010000211.1:0-2381 GCA_964505395.1 uncultured Alistipes sp.
ACCTACGAGAGCTTCTGCTGCTAAAATTCCAAACATAGTTTTAAGTTTTTGAGAGATTTGTTATTTGTTTAATTTTTATTTTTCTGTTTTGTTTAAGGTCATTTAGTGACTGCGGGTTGTGCGTCGGCTACTTCCACATGCTTTTCGTGCGGTTGCTCTTGCGCCAAAGAGATGAAGATGGTTGAGAGCATTGTGAACACGTAAGCTTGGATGAAGCTAACCAAGACGTCGATCAATAGCATAAACACTGAGAATGCCACAGAGACAACGGTTGTTGCACCACCTGCAATGGGGTTAACAGCCGAGAAGATGAATATGAGCAGTGTCAACACAATGACTATCATGTGGCCGCCCATCATGTTCGCAAACAGACGCACGGTGAGTGCAGCGGGTTTGGTGAACATACCAAAGACTTCAATCAAAGGCATGATGGGGATAGGGAATTTAAGCCACAGGGGCACATCGGGCCAGAAAATGTCTTTCCAATAGTGTTTTGTGCCGAAGATGTTGGTGATGAAGAATGTCAACAATGCCAACACCATTGTCACTGCTATATTGCCGGTAAGGTTTGCGCCACCGGGGAATATCACACACAGTCCCAACAGGTTCATTATGAAAATGAAGAAGAAGACTGTCATGAGGTAGGGTGCGAATTTTTTTGCTTTATCGCCGAGGGTTGATTTGATGACAGAGTCGTAAACGAACACCACGATAAGTTCGATAAAGCCTAAGCCTTTGCGTGGGGCTTTGTAGGGGTGGCGGCGCATGAAGCGTGCCAGCCACAACATCAAGCCCACAACAAGAGCTATAGCGATAAACAAAGCCGCAACATTTTTGGTGATAGAGATGTCGTAAGCGGGTTTCACTTCTTGGCCATCTACAATTTGCACCACTTTGCCTTTGTTGGGGCTATCTTTGCCCGCAATGACAAATGTTGCGTCGCCATCGGTGTATGTAGCGCCGTTGGCAACTCGCGCCGAACTGAATACATGCAAGCCATCGGTGCCTTTTACAATCACGGGCAAGGGTATGCGCACGTGGTGATTGAAAGGCACTTCCCAACCGTAAGCGTCGCCGAGGTGCTCAAAGATAGTCTCTTTGGGGTTGAGCGAGCTTTCGGCTTTGTCGTCGCTGTGCTCGGCAGCAGAGGCAAATAGCGGAGAAGCCATGCAGATGATTGCTACGAGCAGGAGTTTGAGAATGGATTTCATATTATTCGCTGTTTAGCTGACTTTGTTAATAAATGCACACCGACACTACGTTGCGGTCAACATCGGCAATGCCTCCGTTGACTTTGTACTCGTCTTGGTTACCGTCGTCGGTGCGGTAAACGATAGCACCGGCGGAGAGGGTTGACACCAACGAGGCGTGGTTGTTGAGCACGGTGAAACGGCCTTGCACTCCGGGGAGTGTGACCATTTGCACTTGGCCTTCGTAGACCACTTCAGATGACGAGATGATTTTAAGTGTCATTGCAATGGGGGTGAGAGGAGATTATTTTACTTCAGCAAGGAGTTTCTTACCTTTTTCGATAGCTTCGTCGATGGTGCCGACGTTGAGGAATGCTTGTTCGGGGAGGTCATCTACTTCTCCGGCAAGTATCATCTTGAAGCCGCGAATGGTTTCAGAGAGGGGCACCATAACACCGGGCAGGCCGGTGAATTGCTCGGCAACGTGGAAGGGTTGCGAGAGGAAACGTTGAGCACGACGGGCGCGGGCAACGACTTGTTTGTCGTCGTCAGAGAGTTCGTCAACACCAAGGATGGCGATGATGTCTTGCAATTCGTTGTATTTCTGCAACAATTGTTTAACAGCTTGAGCAACGTTGTAGTGCTCTTCGCCAATGATGTTGGGGTCGAGGATGCGCGATGTTGACTCGAGGGGGTCAACAGCGGGATATATACCAAGCTCGGCAATCTTACGCGAGAGCACTGTGGTAGCGTCGAGGAAGCTGAAAGTTGTTGCCGGAGCGGGGTCAGTCAAGTCATCGGCAGGCACGTAGATTGCTTGCACTGATGTGATTGAGCCGTTTTTGGTTGAGGTGATACGTTCTTGCAGTGTACCCATTTCAGAGGCAAGTGTAGGTTGGTAACCTACGGCTGAGGGCATACGGCCGAGAAGAGCCGACACCTCAGAGCCTGCCTGAGTGAAACGGAAGATGTTGTCGACAAAGAGAAGCACGTCTTTACCGCCGGCACCTTGGTCGCGGAATTGCTCGGCAACAGTCAAACCGGCGAGTGCCACGCGCAAACGAGCACCCGGTGGTTCGTTCATCTGACCGAACACGAGTGTGGTTTGAGACTTTTTGAGTTCGTCGGTATCAACGTCGGCGAGGTTCCACTCACCGCGTTCCATGCCTTCTTTAAATTTGTCGCCGTATT
>CAZDIC010000212.1:0-2369 GCA_964505395.1 uncultured Alistipes sp.
AGGGCACTTCCCAACCGTAAGCGTCGCCGAGGTGCTCAAAGATTGTCTCTTTGGGGTTGAGCGAGCTTTCAGCTTGGTCTTCGCCGTGCTCGGCAGCGGCAGCAAACAGCGGAGAGGCTATCAGCATCAATGCTACGAGCAAGAATTTAATTATGGATTTCATATTATTCACGTAAAGCTGACTTTGTTAATAAATACACACCGACACTACGTTGCGGTCAACATCAACAATGCCTCCGTTGACCTGATACTCGTCGTCGGCACCTTCGGCACCGCGATACTTAATCGCACCGGCAGCGAGACTCGATACCAGTGAGGCGTGGTTGTTGAGCACCGTGAATCGGCCTTTCACTCCGGGGAGCGAGACCATAGTCACTTCGCCTTCAAAAACCACTTCGGTTGACGAGATAATTTTAAGTGTCATTGCTAATCTGAGTGTGTTGAGGAGATTATTTTACTTCAGCAAGGAGTTTCTTACCTTTCTCAATAGCTTCGTCGATTGTGCCAACATTGAGGAATGCCTGTTCGGGCAGCTCATCAACCTCGCCGGCGAGAATCATCTTGAAGCCACGGATAGTTTCTGACAAGGGCACCATCACACCGGGCAGACCGGTGAATTGCTCAGCAACGTGGAAGGGTTGCGAGAGGAAACGTTGAGCACGACGAGCGCGAGCCACAACGAGTTTGTCATCGTCAGAGAGTTCGTCAACACCAAGGATGGCGATGATGTCTTGCAACTCGTTGTATTTTTGCAACAATTGCTTAACAGCTTGAGCGACGTTGTAGTGCTCTTCGCCAATGATGTTGGGGTCGAGGATACGCGATGTTGACTCGAGGGGGTCAACTGCGGGGTAAATGCCAAGCTCGGCAATCTTACGCGACAACACTGTTGTAGCATCGAGGAAGCTGAAAGTTGTTGCCGGAGCCGGGTCAGTCAAGTCATCGGCAGGCACATAGATTGCTTGCACTGATGTGATAGAACCGTTTTTGGTTGATGTGATACGTTCTTGAAGGGTACCCATCTCAGAAGCAAGTGTGGGTTGATAACCTACGGCTGAAGGCATACGGCCCAAGAGAGCCGACACCTCACTGCCTGCTTGAGTGAAACGGAAGATGTTGTCGACGAAAAGAAGCACGTCTTTACCGCCGGCACCTTGGTCGCGGAATTGCTCGGCAACAGTCAAGCCGGCGAGGGCAACACGGAGACGTGCGCCGGGCGGCTCGTTCATCTGACCGAACACGAGAGTTGTTTGCGAATCTTTAAGCTCGTTGATATCAACGTCGTCAAGATTCCACTCACCGCGTTCCATACCTTCTTTAAACTTATCACCGTATTTCATAACACCGCTCTCAATCATCTCGCGGAGCAAGTCGTTACCTTCACGGGTGCGCTCACCAACGCCGGTGAACACAGAGAAACCGTCGTGACCTTTCGCGATATTATTGATAAGCTCCATGATGAGCACGGTCTTACCTACGCCGGCGCCACCGAACAAGCCGATTTTGCCGCCTTTAGAATAAGGCTCGAGCAAGTCGATAACCTTGATACCGGTAGAGAGAATCTCGGTGCCGATAGTGAGGTCTTCAAACTCGGGAGCGGGCTGGTGGATGGGACGGAGGTTGTCGCGATTGAGGGCAGGCAAATTGTCGATTGCATCGCCGATAACGTTCAACAAACGTCCTTTGATTTGTTCACCTGTGGGCACCGCAATAGGGCGTCCAAGGTCTTGCACTTTCATGCCTCGTTGAAGGCCGTCGGTACTTTCCATTGCCACACAGCGCACGGTGTCTTCGCCAATGTGCTGCTCAACTTCGAGTATCAGCGCAGAACCGTCTCCGCGCTCAATCTTCAAGGCATTGTAGATGGGCGGAATGGTGTTGCCGTCGCCCTCAAAAGTGACGTCGACAACCGGTCCTATGACTTGCGATATTTTTCCGTATTTTTCGCTCATTTCAATGAAGTCTTTGGGTGATATGTTTTTTATGATAATGTTTAACGTTAAGCCAGTGTTATTAGAGCTGGAAGTTAAATATGATTACCAATACCATCAACACAAGGTTAAAGAGATTGATGGGGAGCAAATACTTCCACTCAAGTTTCAACAATTGGTCGATACGCAGACGGGGGAATGTCCACTTAAACCAGATGATTACGAAGCTGAGGAAGAATGATTTGCCAAGGAACCATACGATTGAGGGGATGAGATCCATAACGTGGTTGAAACCGTCCAATCCGGGGATGTGGAAAGGCATCCAGCCACCAAGGAACAACAGCGATGCAACGCCTGAAACCACAAACAAGTTGAGGTATTCAGCCAAGTAGAAGAAACCGAAGTGTATGCCTGAATACTCAGTGTGGTAACCGGCGG
>CAZDIC010000213.1:0-2363 GCA_964505395.1 uncultured Alistipes sp.
GGCAACCGGGAGGGTTACCAGATCACTACTTGGTCGGCGGGGGCGCGGAAGAGTTTGTCGCCCTGTTTGATGCCGAAGGCGTTGAAGAAGGGGGTGATGTTACGGAGGGTAACATTCACACGGTTCTCGGCCAGTGAGTGCACGTCGCCTACAGTGAGGTTGCGTTTCTCCTCATCGCGGCAGTTGGTAGCCCAAATGTTAGCGTAGTTGAGGTAGAATGCTTGCTCGGGGGTGAAGCCGTCGATGAGGGCATCAGCCGATGTTACATCCACACCTTTCTTTTTCTGAGCGTCGAGGAAGGCTGTGCGCGACACACGCAAACCGCCCTGGTCGGCGATGTTTTCGCCCATGGTGTAGCTACCGTTGGCAAACAGGCCGGGGAGGATTTCAACAGCGTCGAACTGAGCGCCGAGTTTCTCGGTGAATTCAGCGAACTTGGCAGCGTCCTCGTCGGTCCACCAGTTGGTCATGTTGCCTTGAGCATCGAAGTTGCGACCTTGGTCGTCGAAGCCGTGAGTCATTTCGTGGCCGATAACCACACCGATACCGCCATAGTTTTCAGCATCGGAAGCCTCGGGATCGAAGAAGGGGTTCTGCAGGATGGCTGCGGGGAACACGATTTCGTTGGCCATCGGGTTGTAGTAGGCGTTGACGGTTTGGGGAGTCATGCCCCACTCGGTTTTGTCGACAGGTTTGCCCCACTTTGCGAGCTGCTCTTTCTGGTGCCACATACCGGCGTTGTGCACGTTGGCATAGTAAGAGAGGTTGGGGTCGATTTCCATTGTTGTGTAGTCCTTCCACTTGTCGGGATAGCCGATTTTCACAGTGAAAGCGTTGAGTTTCTCGATAGCTTTCAGTTTGGTTTCATCGGTCATCCAGGGGAGGTTGATGATGTGTTTGCCGAGAGCCACGCGCAGGTTGGCAACGAGGTCGAGCATCTTCTGTTTAGAGCTTTCGGGGAAGTATTTCTCAACATACAGGCGGCCGATAGCTTCGCCCATATAGCCGTCGGGCACACCGAGGGCACGTTTCCAACGGGGACGTTGCTCCTTCACACCGCTACGCACCTTGGCAAATTCAAAGTTGGTGTCGGTGAATTTGTCGCTCAAATAGGGAGCTGCTTGGGCAACATACTTCCAGAGGTAGTAGTCCTTGATTTCGCGGTCGGTGAGCGATGAGATGAGTTTGTCGGCCTGAAGCACACCTTTAGGCTCGGTAACGATATACTCCTGCGGGGTCTCGATGTCCATTGTAACCACAAAGAAGCGGTCCCAGTTGATGTGGGGATACTGCTCTTTGAGCTGGTCGAGAGTGCGGGGGTTGTACATTGCCACGATGTCGCGGCTCTCCTCACGAGTGAGGGCTGAGTCGGCGATAGCGGTTTCAATTTTGATTACATTTTTCATGATGCGCTGAGCATCTTTTTTCTTGAAACCGGCGTTGATCATCTGGTCAACGATAAGGGTTTTGTAGGCGTTGAGGATGCGGGTGTTCTCTTTATCCTTTTTGAGGTAGTAATCGCGGTCGCCGAGGCCCATTGAGCCACCCGACACATACATTGCGTAGCGGTTACTGTCGATCATATCCTCCATGGGGCCTGCGCCGAAGAAGGGGCTGCTATATGATTTGTGCATCCACAAGAAGAGGTCTTCCATACCCTCGTGGGTGGTAGATTCGATTTTCTTGAGGTCGTCGAGGATGGGAGCGGCGCCTTCAGCGTTGCGGCGCACCGAGTCCATGCCTTGCGAATAGAGAGTCCAGATTTTGAACGCATTTGAGCCCTTTGCAGGGTTTGTGGCGCCAAGGTTGAGCACGATTTCTTTAACCTTAGCCTCGGCGGTATCAGCCAGGAGGTTAAACACTCCGTAGCGTGCATATTCATCGGTCAGGGGGTGTGCGTTCATCCAACCCTGGTTCACGTGGCGGTAAAAGTCTTCGCCAACGGCATAATTGTTGTCGATGTAGGCGGGATTAACACTCTTGAGATGCTCTTCTGCCTGAGCTGTTGCGCCCACAGCGGCAAGAGCAGTGAGTGCCAGTGCCATTGTTTTCAGTTTCATAATTTATGTTAGGTTTATTTGTTTGCGTTGGGGAGGGAATGTTTGCGTTATGTGTGACGATTACACGTTGAAGCGGAAGTGCATGATGTCGCCATCCTGCGCCACATAGTCCTTACCTTCAACCGAGAGCTTGCCGGCCTCTTTCACGCCCTGCTCGCCACCGAGGTTCACAAAGTCGTCGTACTTGATAACTTCGGCACGGATGAAGCCTTTTTCAAAGTCGGTGTGGATAACTCCGGCACACTGCGGGGCTTTGGCGCCACGCATAAAGGTCCAGGCTCTCACCTCGTCGGCACCGGCGGT
>CAZDIC010000214.1:0-2363 GCA_964505395.1 uncultured Alistipes sp.
TCGGCCAATCCGCGTTTGTTATATTGCACCATGATTTCGTTGAGCACATCTTTGGCGTAGTCGATATCGGTGCTTTCAAGTTCGAGGGTGATAACGTTTGATTTGCGGCTGGCGATGTCGATGTCAACCTTCTCGGCAATTCGTTCGGTGGCAGCGTCAAGGCCCATGAGTGAGATGCGCGAGGTTACTCCTTCGCCCTCGGGATAAGCCTTTGTTTTCTCAACCACAAACACTCCGTAAGGGGTTTTAACCTTCACGGGGAATTTTGCTTTCGTAACCTTTGCAACGGTTGAGCGCTTTGCCTTCACTTTCACGTCAACCTCACCGGCTTTATTTGCGGTGATTTTGAAGTTGAGCGCTGTGCGCAGGGTGTCGGCAATGGCCGAGTCATATTTCAAGGTTACGGGGTAGTCGCGATAGTTAAATTCCCATTTCAGAAAGCCTTCTTTGGTTGAGTGGCGCTGGTTAATGCCAAGCTGTTCAACCACATTGCGAAGCACTGTGTGCGACGACACTGCAAACACCTCATCGTCGACGTTGGTGTTTGAGCCGAACAGTGAGCTGAGACCGGCCAACGAAGTTGTGGCGTCAGAGTCCTCCGAGGTGATAATGAGGTTGGCTTTAACAAGATATGAAGGGGTGTGTATGCGTGTGTACACGAGTGCCAAGGCGAGGCACATAACAATGCTGATGGCAAATATGTACCAGTGTTTTATGGCGTTGCGGAGCATCGCTCCAAAATCAATCGTTTCGTTATTGTTGAGAGTATTGCTCATGGGTGATTGACTTATGTTATTGGGAGAATTCGTTTACGTGGATTATTTCACAGAGAGTGCAATGACGAGAGATGCGATAACTGATATGGCGCTCACGATGGTCGATACCACTTGCACGCGATATGAGTTGTTACTATCGTAGCGCGCGTTTGACTCGCGTGATTCGGTCGGCGCAACAAGCACCACATCGTTCTGTTGCAGATAGTAGTAGGGCGACGACACCACATCGCTGTTGTTCAGATTAATCACGTGATATTCGGCTTGGCCGTTATTCTCGCGAACGATGGTCACCTTTGTGCGATCGCCATATTCGGTCATGTGGCCGGCGGCAGCGAGTGCGTCAAGGATTGAGAAGCGCTCGTTGGTGACATTAATGCGTGAGGGTTGTTTCACTTCACCGATAACATTCACGGTGAAGTTCATCAGTTCAACTCTCACAAGGGGGTTGCTCACATCCTGTGAGATACGTTCGGTGAGCAGTTCGGTGAGTTGTTGGGTGGTGAGCCCTTCCACATGAAGTTTGCCCAACTCGGGGAATGTGATATCGCCATCGTCGTTAACAATGTAGGTTTGCTGTTTCGGCGTTTGCGAAATCTGCATGGTGGCCTTGGTGGCGGGGTTGCTCAAGCCGATGTTATAGGCGGCTGTGGCAGATGGTTCGGTTGATGACACCGAGATATATAGCTCGTCTTGCGGACGGAGGGTTATTGATTTTGCGCCTAAAGCGACCGCTCCGTCGGCGTTAGCGCTAACCATATCGTCGAATACTGTCAAATTGGGTTTTTCGGTGCTGCACGAACTAATAGTGAGCATTAAGGCGGCTACACCCCCGATTAACACACTTTTCTTCATCTGGAATTTGCTTACTGTTTTAGTTATACACAGCAAAGCTAACCAACTCTGTAAGGGCTGATTAAGCGTTTGTCTGCATACTCTTAACGTTTTCTCTCTTAAATTATTGTGAACAATCATAAAAAATCACCCACTCCGTTCTCCCCCGCCCGATGTCCTACCCCCTGCCATCCATCCCCCCGCCCTCCCCGCTCCTCTCAGCCACCATCACCACAATAATTACGTTCCGCTTCTACATGGTGTCGCCCTCATTTGCCATCGCAGCCACATTCGCTGTTGCCGTCACATCCATCATTGTTACCACAATCGGCTTCCGATGAAACATGGAGCGGTGGATGGGGTGGTGGAATTGGCAGTCGAGGCGAAAATTTTGGGAAAAAGTGGGGTGGTGTGTTGCGAGAATGAAAAAAGATGCCTAACTTTGCAAAACCTAAGCGACGCCTCGACCGTGAGGCGGTAGCGATATCCGATGCCCAGGTGGCGGAATGGTAGACGCGCGCGTTTCAGGTGCGCGTGCTGAGAGGCGTGCAGGTTCGAGTCCTGTTCTGGGCACCATCAACGGCTGATAATCACAAGATTATCGGCCGTTTTTCTTTTTGCCCGGTGCGGCCGCGGTGAGCCCCAATCCGAAAGCTGTGGCAATGTCTCATATGTGCCGAAACACACGGGCACAATCCTACAACAAAACAACCCCACGGAGGGCTTGGGCTGAAGGGCCCGGAGCTAACTCCGTGG
>CAZDIC010000215.1:0-2358 GCA_964505395.1 uncultured Alistipes sp.
GATTGCGTTGGCCCGGCCAACTGCGCGAAATCAAAGCCGGCATGACCAACTACGGTCCTTGGCAGGTAATTGAAATCATCAACCTCATACGCCGATTTGACTGCGCCTCGAAGGGTAACGGCTCGCGCCAAGGCCCCTATGAACTTTTGTTTGATTTAACTTTACACATTCTCCACCCACTCGGGCAGAAAGGTGTGAGAATTTAACAACCATAACGCCCCATCCATTGTGATCATTGAAACAATGCAACTACGCCACGTTATATCGCTGATGAGCAAATGGTCGGTAGCCTTTGCCGTCGGTGCAATGCTTACTCCTGCAGCCATGGCCAATTCAGTCAACGAGGCAAAAGCCTTGGCTGAAAACGGCAACATTGCCGATGCCATCTCCATGCTGCAAAAGGTCGTTACCGCTAACCCCAAGAGCACCGAAGCCCCCATGTTACTCGGCGACTATTATCTCGCCACAGGACAAAATGCGTTGGCACGCAACGCCTACAGCGATGCCCGCAAGAAAGGGAGCCGTGATGCAATCTTGGCACTTGCCGAGCTTGCCACAACCGAATACTCGGTTGACGAGGCGCGTTCGCTTGTCAGTGCTTACCGCAAAGCCGGCACAAAAGGGAAAAAGGACGACGATGAATCGGCGGATGTTAGCACTCGCATTGACCGCGTAGAATCATTCCTGCAACGTGTTGAGCAAATTGAGATTATCGACTCACTTGTGGTTGATGCCGACACGTTTTTCCGCAGCTACCGTCTCAGCCCCGAGAGCGGTTCACTCAACGACACCGACATTTTGCCAACCAATTTCAACGCTGCCGACCCCACGGTGGTCTACAAGTCGAACAGCGGACAACAAATGATTTGGGCGGCGCCCGACGATGAGGGGACATTCCACCTCATGTGCTCTACCCCACTCTATGGCGATGAGTGGGACACCCCCACAGCCATCGGCGATCACCTTGGTGAAGGTGGCGATGCCAACTACCCCTTTCTGATGCCCGACGGTGTAACACTCTACTTTGCCAACGATGGCGAAAACTCAATCGGTGGCCTTGACATCTTCGTGGCCCGTTATGGCGACAACGGATACCTGCAGCCGCAAAACATCGGTATGCCCTACAACTCACCTTACAACGACTATATGCTCGCCATCGACGAGCTGAATGGCGTGGGATGGTGGGCAACCGACCGCAACTGCATTCCCGGCAAGGTGACCATCTACTTGTTCATTCCCTCGGAGGTGCGCAAAAACATCGACCCGAACAGCCCGAATGTTGTGTCGCGTGCTCGCATCACCTCCATCAAGGACACCTGGACCGACAGCGACAAACGCGCCGAAGCATTGCAACGCATATCCGAGATAACAACCAACAACGGCAATAGCACTGCCAACAGCAATCAGTTCCAATTCTTCATCCCCGGACGTGGCGTCTACACCGAATATAGCGACTTCCGCAACGCTGCAGCTCGCCAAGCCATGCAGAATTACCTCATTGCTCAGCGGCAATATGCACAATCGCAAGAGCATCTCGAAAGCCTCCGCGAAGAGTACTCTCACGGCAAAAAGAACTTGGCATCAAAAATCACAAACGCCGAGAAACAACTTGCCGTCGACAAGGCTAAATTGAAACGACTGCGCAATGCGGTCATCAACGCTGAAAAATAATTGCGACCATCACCACATCACACGCAAGCTTCACATGAACTTTCCTGAAACGCTCAACGGTAGCACGCTCTACACATTTCACTCTCACACCGAATTTTGCGACGGACGCGCCACAATGGAGGCGTTCGCCCGCAAGGCTGTGGAAATGCACTTCACTCACTACGGTTTCACTCCCCACTCACCCATTCCCATCGAATCGTCGTGTAACATGCACCGCGACAATGTGGAGCGATACCTTGCCGAAGTGCAACGCATACGCGCCGACTATGGCGACCGCTGCCAATTCTATGCCGGCATGGAGGTGGACTATTTGGGTGATGAATGTGGCCCGGCCGACGAGTATTTCCGTTCGCTACCGCTCGACTATACCATCGGGTCGGTGCACTTTATAAAAAATCAAGAGGGGCATTTTGTCGACATTGACGGCCGGTTTGAGTCGTTTAAGCTGAAGATGCAGCAGCATTTCGGCAACGACATTCGTTATGTGGTTGAGACCTTCTACGAGCAATCACACCGCATGCTCACTGCAGGCGGGTTCGACATTCTCGGGCACCTCGACAAGATAGGCCACAACGCCTCGCAGTTTCAGCCCGGCATTGAGGATGAGCCGTGGTATCGCGCTTTGGCCGATGCGCTTGTCGACCATGCCATAGCTTCGGGTGTAGTGGTGGAAATCAACACCAAGGC
>CAZDIC010000216.1:0-2338 GCA_964505395.1 uncultured Alistipes sp.
TGTGGCTTATCGCTGAAAATTGTGTAACTTTGCGAGGTGGATGGCAATGCCGGGGATGAAACTTAAATAGAGAAGCATGAAGAAGATAATATTGGGCATGGCTGCTGCGATGAGTTTGAGCGCAGGTTATGCCGCGTCGACCGCCGATGAGTGTGTGTCGGCAAGTAGAGAATTAGCCTTGATTGACACGCGTGTCGGCACTGCTGCCAGTGAAACCCACACCGCAGGTTTGTTTGGTAAAAACACTGAGGAGCTGGGGCAAACCCTCCCGGCTGTGTTGGTGCCTAACGGCATGAACTTTTGGACTCCCCAAACTCAAGACACCGAGCTGAAATGTAAAGCTCCCTACTATTATAAGCATAACAAACTGCAGGGATTTAGAAATTCCCATTGGATTGTTGGCGGCTGCACACAGGACTATGGGTCGATGACTTTGATGCCTCTCTACGGCTCGTTGCGCACTCTCCCCGAAGAGCGCGCATCACGTTTCTCGCACGACACCGAGGTGGCAACCCCGGCTTACTATTCGGTGCAATTGCCCGATGAGCATCTCACCGCTGAAATGACAGCAACTTCGCGAGCCGCAATCTTCCGCATCACCTACGATAAGAATGGCGACGGCTACCTGGTGGTGAATCCCAACAGTGATGAAGGGGAGGGGTGGATTGAGGTTGACGCTGCCAAACGTCAAATTCGCGGCTACAACCCGGCTCACCGCATCTATCAAGGCAAAGGTGAGCCAACCGGATTCTCGGGCTATTTCGTGGTGGAGTTGGATTGTAAGCCCACAGCGTGCGGCACATTCCACGGCAACGATATCCTGTCGCAGACCGATGTGGCTAACACCACCGGCATCGGTGCCTACTTCAAATTTAAGGCCAAGAAGGGTAAGAGTGTATTGGTGAAAGCTGCATCGTCGTTTACCGATATGGAGGGCGCGTTAAGCAATCTGCAGGCTGAAATTCCCGGTTGGGATTTTGATGCGGTGCGCAGCAATCTCACCACGGTGTGGAATAACCGTCTGAAGCTTATCGAGGCTGAGGGGGGCGACAACGACGAGTTGTCGAAGTTCTACGGCTCACTCTATCGTGCTTCGTTCCTACCACGCACGTTCAACGATGTCGACGGCCGTTACCCTTCGTTTGGCGGTGGTAAAGAGATTTGTCGCATGCCGAAGGGGGAAACATATTATGAGGATTACAGCATGTGGGACACCTATCGCGCCCTGCATCCGTTGCTCAACATACTCACTCCCACCGCTGCCGGTCAGATGATGCAATCGCTGGTGCTGAAAGCAGAGCAGGGGGGATGGCTCCCGATTTTCCCATGTTGGAACAGCTACACAGCGGCTATGATTGGCGACCACTGCATTGCCGCTATCGGAGATGCATACGTTAAGGGGGTGCGCAATTTCGACATCAAGAAGGCTTATCGCTATATGCGCAAAAATGCGTTTGAGTCACCTGAAACGTATGGCGAATATGCGTCGGGCATGGGACGTCGCGCTTTGAAATCATATTTGCGCTACGGCTACCTGCCTCTTGAGGATAGCGTGAAAGAGGCATATCATAAATGTGAACAAACATCGCGCACCTTGGAATATGCTTACGACGATTTTGTGTTGCAACAGGTGGCTGAACGTCTGGGATATGCCGACGATGCTGCCGAATTGGGCCGTCGTGCCGGAAATTGGCGCAATGTAATAAACCCGGAGACCGGATATGTGTGCGGACGTTATGCCAACGGCGATTTCCTCGCCAACAGCAATCCGTTTGACTTTGCGAAATATATCACCGAGGGCGCTCCGTGTCACTACACCTGGTATGTGCCTCACGATGTGCCCGGGTTGATTGAGCAACTCGGTGGCAGGGAAATGTATGTTGCCAAACTCGATTCGATGTTCACGCAGGGCCGCTATTGGCATGGCAATGAACCGTGTCACCAGGTAGCGTGGATGTTTAACTATGCCGGAGAACCGCAGAAAACGCAGAAGTGGGTGCGCCATATAATGGAAACGGAGTATTTCAACACCCCCGGCGGCTTGGCCGGTAACGACGATGCAGGCCAAATGTCGGCGTGGTATCTGTTTGCTGCAATGGGTTTCTATCCCGTGTGCCCCGGCACTCCCGTTTACCAACTCGGTTCGCCTTCATTCAAACAATTGACTATCAACTTGGAGAATGGTCGTCAGTTCCGAATGATTGCCCCCGAGGCATCGAAGGAGAATATCTATGTGAAGTCGGTGAAACTTAATGGCACCCCGTTGAATCGCACCTACATCACCCACGATGAAATCACTTCCGGCGCAACCCTCGAGTTTGAAATGTCGCCCACTCCC
>CAZDIC010000217.1:0-2290 GCA_964505395.1 uncultured Alistipes sp.
TGATTTTCTGTGTCATTTCTCTTAATTCTTTTCGGATATTAGCGAGATTAAAGAGTTATTGATAAGGCGATTTTTAAATTAAACCCTTTTATGAAATTGTCGAATTCAGGGGATACCTCTGAGAGTGACTTATATTTGTCGTTCTTGACTATTGGGAAGAGGTATTCAGGTGTAATACTGATGCCGCAGGAGTGGAATAGCGCAACATATGCGCGTGCTCCAACGGTACCACTCCAACCATTGACAGACTCATTGTACCAGCTTGAATATCCATCTGAACTTGACTCAGCAAGGTGTGTGAATCGGAAGCCAACTTGCGGTGTTAGTCTAGCGCGTGTGCACAATTTTATGCCATAGCCGATCTTACCACCAGCATTAACTTTTGGCTGATACGTGCATGTTTGAGTGTTGTTGTAGCCGTAGTACCCCGAATATGTCTGAGTGATTTCGGGGCTTTTCTTGGCGCTGTAACAGAAGTTTGCCTCAATGTTGAAAAGACCGAGATGTGAACCCATAGCTACTGCAAGGCCTGTGGTTTTGCCACAGTTGAGTCCAAGGTCAATGTAGAAATCGTGCCAACGGATATATTGCTTATGCAGGGTGTAAAGCACTTGGGAGACATCACCAAAGTATGTTTTGTTGGTTACCGAGTCGTAGCCTTTAAGGGTAAGGGTTACCTTGTGTTTGCCGACTTCCCCATCGAATGATTGGGGTGTCTCACCTTTAAACTCACCGTCGATGTATAATTTTGCACCGAGTGGGAGTGAAAGTATGTCAAGATGGGTGTTTCGTCCCATGTTGGCTTCAACCTCCGCAGTCACTTTTTCAGCTACTTCGAATGTTTGAACGGTGCGTGAAAATCCGTCTTTCGTGAGTTCAAGACGGTGTGAACCTATGACGATGTCGATGAGCTTAGGTGTTTGTCCGTATGGTTCGCCATCAATTTTGATATCGGCACCAAGAGGATTTGAGGTGATTGATACTGTGCCCATGATTGGAGTGGGGGCCTTGAGCGCAATGGTCTGGTTTTCGTCTTTAACCACTTGAACATAGCGATATGTGCTTTGGTGGTTCTTTTTGCGACATTCCACTTGGTAGTTGCCGGCGCTAAGGTTGCCTTGCCAATAGCGTGTGCCCATTTTCTCATTGTTAACATAGATGTCGGCATCAGAATCGACGGTCAGCGTGATGACCGAATAGTTTGATTGCAGTTCCACGGTTTCCACGTGTGTAGTCTTACTGTCGTTAAGCGTAAAACTGCCGTCGGATGTCTGGTAGTTTGGCGCCATTACACGGTAGGTGTATGTGCCGTATTCCAGGTTCTTGGCAACCGAGCCGTTTTCGTCGGCGGTGCCAATCACCTCCTCTTGAGCGTTTGCAATATAGCTGTTTTTGACAGATACGAAAGCTTTTGAGCGTGCCGGCTTGATGTTGAATCTCACCATCTGTGTAAGCACTTTTTTATCCTCGGATGAGAGAAACATTACATAGTTTTTACCGCTCTCTATGGTGGTGTGCAGGTCGTGCTTGTTGAGGGTGGCGTAACCGGGGCGGGAGATGGTCACCTGCTTGGCATTCTTTTGGACATACAGCCATAACACGCCGTCGTGGTCTTCAACAGTGTGTCGCATGTTTCCGAAATTGAAGGAGTATTCGTTGAGATTATCCTTCGGATTGTTCGACATGACTTTAATGATGGCAAACTTATCCCCGTTTCCGTCGGTTTTGGCGGTGCCGGGGTCGTTGGCCGAGTAGTCGAACGGGTCGTTGTGGAAATCCACAACCGAAAAACTAAGTTTGTCTTCTGCCAACGCCATAGCTGTTCCAACAATCAACAGTGTTAGACACAGTGTAACACGTGATAAGAATGGTTGATGTAAATGATACGTCATTTGTGATAATAGATAGGTTGTGATAATGGATTAGTGTAAGTTGCGACCTCATGGTAGATTATGAGTCGTATGGGGCATAATGTAGGTATCTATCCCCTTTTTATGGCATAATAACACTATTTCGCTTGATGAAATCGTGAATTTGTCACTGCAAAATTAGTTATTTTATTATTGATTGCAAATTTTTAACCAAATTTTCCTCGCAGAAATTTTGCCAATGTCGCTCACATGGCGTGTGCTTGTGAATTTCGAGAATGAGTGGTGTGGCACGATGTGGGGTTGTGGGTGTCGGTAGATTTTAGTAACTTTGCGAGATAAAGCGCTGCACCGGTAGCGCTATAACGCCAAAACCACATCAAACAAACATAATGGGATTCTTTAACAAACTTTTCTCAAGA
>CAZDIC010000218.1:0-2235 GCA_964505395.1 uncultured Alistipes sp.
GCTTTTACGTAGAAGCCCAACAGTCGAGTCACTATGAAAAACACATTTTGATAATGGTTTTCGAAATCGCGCACCAATTCGTAGGGCGTGTCGGCAAGAAAACTGCGCATACGTTGCATAAATTCGTCGACCTTTCCGCCCTCAATTTCGGTCACAAAACGTTGTATGTTGAACTCTGTATCGGTGTCGGCAATGGGGGTGTAGTAGGGGAGGAGAAACGAGAGGAAGCCCTCTTCAACCTCGGCGTTCGGGAATCCGAGCTTGTAGGTTTTGAACCGCGCATTGTAGTCCTTAATGGTCAGGTAGCCACTTTGGTAAATCAGCGGAATGGGGTTTTGGGGCTGAGCGTCGATGTTGCTGAGTACACGTTCGCCCACTTCAACCTCCTCAATACGGTGCAAATCGTAGTTGTGCGTCTTGAGCAGATACACAAGATACGATGGGGTGCCGGTTTCAAACCAATAGTTTTTGAATGTGCCGAATTGCAGGGTGCTCAACACGCTGAAGGGGTTGTAGATTGCCGGCGATTCTCGCATGAAACGGTAGCCGTCGTAGCGTTCGCGCAACTCTTGGCGCACATCATCGTAGGTGCGGCCTTCGTTTTTGGCTAATCGGAGAGTGTAGGGTTTCAGCACCGTGTCGAGCTCATCATCGGTAATGCCACAGATTGCCGCATATTCGTTAATCATCGAGATGTCGGTCATATTGTTGAGATCGCTGAATATGCTCACCTTGCCAAAGCGTGTGATGCCCGACAGGAGTGCAAATCGGATGTGCTCATCCATGCTCTTCATGGCGCCGTAGAAACTTTTGAGCGTTGAGCGGTAGCTGTCCTGCAGTGTCTCATTGTCAACCGATTGCAGAATGGGTTTGTCATATTCATCAACCAGTATCACAACAGGTTGCCCGCATTTGATTGCGGCCCGTTTGATTACTCCGGCAAAGCGGTCGCCCAACGATTTCTCGGCATCGTAGTTGCCGTAGATGGCTTCCCATTCACAAAGTTGAAGGTTGAGTTTTTCAGTCAGAGCCGATTCGGTGTTATATTCACCGATGTTTAAATCGAGGTGAAGGATGGGATAACGTGTCCAATTTTTCTCCAATTGTGAGATTGCCAAACCCTCAAACAGCTCCTTTTTCCCTTCGAAATAGGCGTGGAGTGTGGATAACAGCATGCTCTTGCCAAAGCGTCGCGGACGTGCCAAAAAATAGTAGCAGCCGGAGTTTGCCAGCTGATACATATAAGCGGTCTTATCAATGTAAAGATAGTCGCCACTCCGCACTTTCTCAAAGTTTTGGATGCCGATTGGCAAGTTTTTCAACTTTTCCATGCTGTTCCTTTTTTAATACTGCAAATATGGTGAAAGTTTTTTACAAATCAAAATATATCACGCAAATAACAGTGTGACACATTGCGACATAAGCGGGGCGTATGCACGAAAATTCAGTTTTTTTGCATATCTTTGTGGGTAGAAGCCGCAGGGGGGTAACCTCGCCGGCAAAACTCCTGTTGAATACACTGAATAGGGAGCGAAAACAAAGATTCCTATTGGAGAAATGCAAACCGAAATAGGATAAACAGAATACACTATAAACGGAATAAAGGGAAATAACCCAAACGGAATAAAGGAATAAAAACAGATATGAAGAAGAGCTTTTTGACGGTGTGCCTGGCTCTGCTTGCCTCGGTGAGCAGCGTGTGGGCGTGCACCAGCCTCATTGTGGCAAAAGGAGCCGGTGCCGACGGCTCGGTGATGATAACTTATGCCGCCGATTCTCACAACCTCTACGGCGAGCTTTACACCCAGCCCGCCGCCGACCATGCCAAGGGCGATATGCGTAAAATCATTGAGTGGGACACCGCCAAACCGCTCGGTGAAATTCCCGAAGTGGCTCACACCTATGCCACCGTGGGCAATATGAACGAACATGGCGTGGTGATTGCCGAAAGCACTTTCGGTGGCCGTGAGGAGCTTGCCGGAAGCGGTATGATTGACTACGGTTCGCTCATCTACATCGCCCTGCAGCGCTCAAAAACCGCTCGCGAAGCTATCAAGGTTATGACCTCTCTGGTGAAAACCTACGGCTATGCCAGCGAAGGCGAGTCGTTCTCAATCGGCGACCCCAACGAGGCGTGGATTATGGAAATGATTGGTAAAGGTAAGGCCGACAAAGGTGCCGTGTGGGTTGCACGTCGTGTGCCCGACGGTTACATCTCGGGCCATGCCAACCACC
>CAZDIC010000219.1:0-2225 GCA_964505395.1 uncultured Alistipes sp.
AAAGTTAGCAATAATTTTTGCAATACATTCTAATTGTGTATTCAAAAACTTGCCAAAATTTAGAAAGAAATCGCTAAAGTGACTAATATATCATTAAAATAGGTTAATTGAGCGTTGATGTCATCTAAATTTTCACCTTGCCTGTGCATTACGATTGACTTGTAAGGGTGAGTGCTTTAGTTGGTGCAATGGCGCGTAGCTCTTGAAACATGGCAAGGTAGTTGCGATTTGCCGGTGCCATAATCACAAAGTTAATGTCGGTTGTGTTGGCATCGTAGTTGTATTCAATAAAGAAGGTGGATAGATGCACATTGTGGTGCGACAAAACTGATTTGTATGGCTCAATGTCACCAATAATGCCTTCAATTTTGATGCGTAGGGCACGATTCTCTTGCGCTAAATTGCGGTGGTGCTCATAGGCTTCAAATAGAATAAGTGTTGCGAGAATAAGTGCTGTGGCGATTATTGAACAGATATACATGCCCACACCCACAGCCATGCCTATTGTGGCGGTCATCCAGATGCCGGCAGCTGTGGTGAGACCTCTGACCGAACCCTTCATGTGAATCATAGCACCGCCACCCAAGAAACCTACGCCGGTAATAACTTGTGCGGCAATGCGCCCGGGGTCTCCGTTCTTTAGGCCGAAATATGCTTGTGGCACATAAATTGATAGGAGCATAGCCAAACATGCTCCCATGGAGATAAGGGCGAATGTTCTCACTCCGGCTATTTGGCCTTTTCGCTTTCGCTCGGCACCGACAAGCATTCCAAGAATCATGCTGAGTACTAACTTGAACGCTGAATTCCATAGTGTGACTTCGGTGTCGTTTAGGGTGTCGTAGATTGTGGTGATTATATCGTTCATGGCTTTCGTTGAGTTCGTTTTATAAAGTTCGGCGTCGGAGTGTTCCCGACGCCGAACGATAGGTTATGGTGATAGTGCTGTTTTAGTTTTTAAGCAAAACCTTGATGATAGAGGTGCCTTGGCGACGAATTGCAATTCCTCGGAAAGAGGTCGGGTCAATGCGTCGGCCGTCGGTTGAGTAGTATTCCACGGGGTATCGGCTGTTGTTGTCGGGTTGGAGAGCTATTGCCGATGTGACGGTGCTGTTCTTTTTACCCATTGCCGAGAGTGTGAGATTCTTGATTTCCCATGTACTTGCTTCGTCGGTGGTGGATGTGTAGCGGAACACAAGACGAATCTTCTGACCGGCGTACTGACTGATGTCAATTGTGCCCGAATTATAGTATGTCCAGTTGTTGCCCGAAGGCCAACGGTTTACCGTTACTTGGTAGTCCCCATCCTTGGTGCGTACATACACTGAATGATATTCTTCCGGTTTTTGTGTTGTAGCCCATTTGCAAGCGTGCTCAAACGAGAAATTAGCTATGCTGTATTCGGTTAAATCAATCTCGGGGGTTACGAGCGAAGCGTCAGCGGCATAGTTTACTAAATTATTATATGAGGTTGAACCGGTTGAAGCTTTGCCAACCCAGCCATATGTGCTGTTGTTTGACCACACGGCCGATAAGCCTGATGGCAGCACGTTGTTTTCGATTGTGCAATCGCCGGTGCCGTTAAGGAATGTGTCAGCGTAGATTTCTACGGGTGTGTCGTTGGCATCAATTATACCACCAGATGTTGTGCCGGCTTTGCGAGTTGTATTGATGTCGAAAGGCACTTCAATTGAGTCACCCCACACATATTCCATAAGGTTGGGGAAGTCTACATAGGGGTTGCGGTTGCCTTGTATTTTTGACACTGCATCATTGCGGGTTATTTCCATCTCCGACACATCATCGGCTTTGGCCCATGCAATGTACAGCGTGTAGGCCCATTCTTGCAGCGTGGGCCATTCGTCTTGTTGCAGGCAGCTGAGAGCTTGATCACCGGTCCAGGTGAAATTTTGATAGGCTGTGGCCATATACATGTAGCCACGTGCGAAATCGCCTTTCCATTGGTCGGCCGGCTCCCATAGCTTTACACCTAATGAAGATGAGCCAACCTTTGTGCAACCGTTATTTGTAGAGGCACTTGTTACAACTCCCATAGCATAGTTGCTCTTCGAGCTGTTGATTTTCGATTCACAAGGCATAAGGTTATACAGATCCTTGTAGGCATTATTTTGCGAGCCGCCCCACCATGATTTTGGGAATGAGTGCTCAATGTTCATGCCGGATACCGATGAGCCTTTATCTCCGAAATAGTGTGTGTCGTTGCT
>CAZDIC010000220.1:0-2223 GCA_964505395.1 uncultured Alistipes sp.
CAGGTGGCGATGTCGAATGGGATACGTGCGAGCATCACCATGGGTGATGTGAACGGAATTACCGACAGCCACAGGGCGAGCGTGGAGTTGGGGTCGGCGGCCACAGTCATTGCAAACACCAGTGCCAGGATTATGGGGATAATGGCAAATGTTTGCAGTTGTGAGGCGTCTTGAATGTTGTCAACAGCCGAACCGATGGCAGCGAAAATAGATGCGTAGAACAGGAAGCCACCGATGAGGAAGAGGAGCATGAAGGCAAACATCTTGGCGATGTAGCCCACGGAGCTGAGGGCAGCGATGGCTTGCAGCATATCCGGGTCGAAGCCGGTTGCAGTGGCATCGAATGAGCCGGCGTTGATGGCAGCCACCTGTTGGGCAAGTGCATCGGGCATGATGGCCGGGAGAAGGAACATGCTCATGGCGCAGATGAGCACTCCCCAAATCACCACTTGCACAACCGCCACAAGTCCCACACCGATGATTTTGCCGAGCATTAGGTGGAGCGGTTTAACCGACGATACCATCAGTTCGAGCACTCGGTTGTTTTTCTCCTCGATGATTGAGGTCATCACCATCTGGCCATAAAGCAGCAGGAACATGTAGAGAATAAACATCATGCCCATCCCCACAGCAAATGAAATCATTGAGGATACGTTTTCGCTTTCGTTGGCCCCGTTCTCGTCGACACGGATGGTGCGAAGACGCACATCGGCATGTATCTCGTCGAGTATTTCGTTGAGGTTGTCGATGTTATAGTTTTTCAGTCGTTGGGTTTCCACAACATCTTTGATGGCGTTGTTAATGGTGCCTTCAAGTTCCACCGAACTTGAGCTGTGGAGATAGAGTGTAACTTTCGAGGGGTTTTCCACAATGTCGTGAGCAATGACCAACACACCATCGTATTGCTCATCGGCAAGCAGGCTGTCGAGTGGCGCATCTGATGCTATAAGTTTCATTGCGCTGTGGTCTTCGGCTGAGAGAGCGTCCATCACGATGTGGCTTTTGTCGATAACGGCAATGGTTTGCTGTTCGGGGGTGCTGAAGGTCATAATCAATGCCGGTGCCACCATCATCAGGAGCATAAACACCGGTACGAGCAGGGTGCTGATTATGAAGCTTTTCTTCGCTACGCGTTCGTTAAATTCGCGTGATATGATAATGCCTATATTTGACACGGTAGTCGGAGTGTTAACGGTTAAACATTGGTTGGAATGGGGATGGAGGCTTTGCGCGATGCGTTGGCCACCTCAACGGTTTGGATGAAGATGTCGTTCATTGAGGGGAGGGCGCGGTCGAAGCTCACCAGGTCGACGGTGTCGACGGTAAGTCGCAGGAAGTCGCGCATCTCCACATTGGGGGCGAGGCGGAATTTGGCGTGTTGGGTGATGCCTTCCGAGTCGACGGTCGGTTTCTCGAGTATGTGGCTCTCGATTTTGTTGCCGAGGGTTGCGAGCAGTTTGTCGGGGTCGCCTTGGAATGTGATTTTGTAGTTGTTTTGGCCCATGCGGCGACGCACTTCCGACACGTTGCCCGAGAGGATGTTGTGGGCGCGGTTGATGAGTGTGAAGTTGTCGCAGAGGGTTTCAACGCTCTCCATGTTATGGGTTGAGAAAATCACCGTGGACCCTTCGTCGCGCAGGTGAAGTATCTCGTTTTTCAGCAGTTCGGCGTTGATGGGGTCGAATCCTGAAAACGGTTCGTCGAAAATCAACAGTTTCGGGCGGTGGAGCACAGTGACGATGAATTGGATTTTCTGAGCCATGCCTTTCGACAGTTCTTCCACTTTTTTGTTCCACCAGTCCATAATGTTGAATCGCTCAAACCAATATTTCAGTTCGCGAGTGGCATCGGCGCTGCTCAAGCCTTTGAGTTTGGCAAAGAACAGTGCTTGGTCGCCCACGCGCATCTTTTTGTAGAGACCGCGTTCCTCGGGGAGGTAGCCGATATTGACCACATCGTTGGCTGTGAGTCGGTGGTCGCCAAACCACACCTCACCGCTGTCGGGGGCTGTGATGTGGTTGATAATACGTATCAGAGTGGTTTTGCCGGCGCCGTTTGGCCCAAGCAACCCGTAGATGGAGCCCTCGGGTATGTTGATGCTCACATTGTCGAGTGCGGTGTGGTTGGTGAATTGTTTGGTTATATTAGTAGCTCTAATAATATCCATGTTGTTTGCTAATTAATGATTCGGTGGCAAATATACAATATTTTTTGGTAAAACTG
>CAZDIC010000221.1:0-2195 GCA_964505395.1 uncultured Alistipes sp.
GGATTGCTCATCCTGATTTATTGGCGCCGTAAACGCATAATCGGTGGCCCGTATTTCTAAAAAGTAGGTGTGTGAGTGAGTTAGCACAGCATATTTGCGTTTCGGCCTGCCCGGAATGATTATCGCGTAAAACAACAAATCAAAAAGAAGCATACGTGACATGCGTCTGGTAATAATAAACATAGTTATCTTCTTGATTTTGAAGCTCGTGTGGCTGTTCTCCCCTGCCGTTGTGGAGGAGATGGTGGGTGTGCTCACCCTTCCGGCTACGTGGAGTCATGTTGTGCAGGTGCCGTGGACGCTTCTCACCTATTCGTTTGTGCATGTCGATTTTTGGCATCTGCTTATCAACTGTTTGTGGCTGGCTTGGTTTGGCACTTTGTTGAAGGAGATTGCCGGCACACGGTGGGTGTTGACCAACTTCTTTGCCGGGGCTATCGCGGGTGCACTCTGCTTTATTGCGGGGAGTGCAGTGTATGCTCCACAATCAAATGCTTCGTTGCTTGGCGCATCTGCGGCAGTGTTTGCTGTGGTTACCGCTACCATGATATCCGCTCCGAGTAAACGTGTTAAGTTGGCTTATATCGGCAACTTCTCGCTTCGGTCGATTGCTGCTGTGGGCATGGTGCTATTCTTTCTGGCATCGCTTGAGATGGCTCCGTCGCAAACGGCAGCCCATGTCGGGGGAATTGCCGTGGGGGCTGCGACCTCGCTTGTGTGGCGCAGGTACACCCGTCGACACATCGCCTCGATGAAAGCTGTGGCAAAATCACGTTTGGAGCATATGTCGCTTGTTGAGAAGGTGAACCGTAATGGCTACTCCTCGCTCACGCGCGAAGAGCAGTTGCGCCTGTTTAACCTTACCACTGCGCAGTCGGCAAAACAGAAAAAAAGTAAACAATGCAGCAATTAAAAGTAAAGTCGGCACTTACTCTTGTGATGATTATAGCCAACAGTGTTGTGGCTTTAATCACCATTGTTGCGGCTTATGGCGGCAAGGTGCCACCATCGGTCTCTACTTTGCCCGCAATGGTGGCCATGGTGTTCCCGGCGTGTGTTGTGTTGACAATTTTGTTGCTTGTGGCATCGGTGTTTGTGAATCGCAAAATCGCTATAATTCCGCTGTTGTCGCTACTGGTAACCTACCCCATGATTCGAGCAATTGCGCCTATGCATTTCGCGTCAACACCACCTGCCGACCTTGACAGCAATAAATCTTTCACAGTGCTGACTTACAACGTGGGTAACTTGGCCGATTGGACACGGCGCAATGAGCCCCCTATCGACTATAAGACTTCTCCACGCGATACCACACTGAAAAATCCTATAATAGCGTATATGCTGCAGGAAGCCCCCGATGTGGCATGTGTGCAGGAAATGTTGCCCCCGATACGCGATTTTAAAAATGTAACAATGATACCGTGTGTCGACCTGTATATGCCCCAAATCAGAGCCATCAAGAGTGTTTTCCCAAATCGCCATGGGCAACACAATGAGTTTGTGATGACGCATTATCCGGCGCGTAATGTTGAGCTGCGGCAGATACCCGATCAAGTGTGTAGCTTTAGTGGGGCAGTACTCACCATTCAAGGCCACGAAGTTTTGGTTGTGAGTGCTCATTTTGCTTCGCTGGGGCTGAATAATCGAGATAAACAGCTGTATCAGGACCTTACGCGCGGCGATGTAAAGACTCGTAGCGAGATGAAGCGTGTGCGTTGGCAACTGCTCCCGAAATTAGCCGCCGCAATGCGGCAGCGTGAGTATCAGGCCAAATTTGTGCGTGAACAGATTGACTCGCTCAACTATGAAAATGTGATTATCACCGGCGATTTCAACGATATCCCCGAGTGTTATGCCATGCGTGTGCTCCGTGGCAACGATTTTAGAAATGCTTTTGAGGACGCCGGTACGGTGACACAACCCACATTCCACGACCGTAGGTTCTATTTCCACATCGACCATATTCTCTATCGTGGCAATATGCGTGCCGTGGCCTACCGTTCACCGAGAATACCATATTCCGACCACTACCCGGTGCTCGCCACCTTTGAATTTACCGATTAACGGCCTGCAAAATGTGCTGATAAGGTTTCCCTAATTCGGTAAAATTCATTACCTTTATGCCGGAAAATTCACATACTAATCTTAAAATATTAACCGGATGAAACCTATTTTTATGGGCATTTGCATGGCTG
>CAZDIC010000222.1:0-2153 GCA_964505395.1 uncultured Alistipes sp.
CCAATCGGGTAAATCGGTCCTAATATCATGGCGTTGACGTTTATACCTGAGTCTGTCCATCCTCAATGTTCTGAGTATGATTGTCTCACATTTGTTTCCTACAGCAAAATAACAACAATTTTCGCATATCTGCAAAAAAACAATTACCGAGAGCAGATTGTGCGGATGAATGTGTACTCGGAATGGCAATTGCCGAGATGTTGCAATTGGATAGTACGACTCGGAGATTGGGGATTAGGAGATGCGCGAGAGGTCGAATTGGCGCGAGAATCGTTGGCGCAGTTCCGGTAGGAGCATGGCGTTGGCCGGGGATGCGAGTGCCGGGTCGGCATCAAGAATGGCTTCGGCACAATTGCGTGCCAACTGCACCAATTGTCCGTCGGTGGCAAGGTTTGCAATATGGAGGTCAAACGGGATGCCGCTCTGGAGAGTGCCTTCCAAATCGCCGGGCCCGCGCATTTTAAGGTCTTCTTCAGCGATGATAAACCCGTCGGATGTGCTTGTCATCAGTTCGAGGCGTTTGCGCGTGTCGGAGGCTATTTTGCGCTTCGACATCAGAATGCAATAGCTCTGTGCAGCACCGCGGCCCACTCGGCCACGCAATTGGTGGAGTTGCGACAGCCCGAATCGTTCGGCATTCTCAATAACCATCACCGATGCGTTAGGCACATTCACCCCCACCTCAATAACTGTAGTAGCTACGAGAATGTGAGCTTGATGTTCGGCAAACAGTTTCATTTGGAAATCCTTTTCGGCCGGCTTCATCTTGCCGTGTACAAATACCGTGCGATATGACGGGAATGTGTCGCGAATAAGTTCGTAGCCCTCCTCCAAGCTTTTGAGGTCGAGTTTTTCATTCTCCTGAATGAGCGGATACACAATGTAGACCTGTCGGCCCTGCTTCAGTTCGCGGCCGATAGCGCGGTAGACCTGCATTCGTTGGTCGTCATAGCGCAGCAGGGTGGTGATAGGTTTGCGTCCCGGAGGCAGTTCGTCGATCACCGACACATCAAGGTCGCCATACACGGTCATAGCTAAGGTGCGCGGAATGGGGGTGGCGGTCATTACCAAAACGTGAGGCGCAACGGTGCTCTTTGTCCACAATTTTGCTCGTTGCATCACACCGAATCGGTGTTGCTCGTCGATAACCACCATGCCGATGTTTTTAAATTGCACATTATCCTCAATCAGGGCGTGTGTGCCGATGAGGATGTGGAGCGAGCCATCGAGCAGTTGTGAGTGAATCTCATCGCGCTCTTTTTTGCGCGTGGAGCCTGTGAGCAGGCGCACGTTGATGCCGAGTTGTGCCACCAACGAGCGGAGCGACTCATAGTGTTGTGTGGCGAGAATTTCGGTCGGAGCCATTAGGCACGCCTGGCAACTGTTGTCGAGGGCTATAAGCATACTCATCAGTGCCACGATAGTTTTGCCTGACCCCACATCGCCCTGCACAAGTCGGTTCATCTGTCGTCCGGATCCCACATCCTCTCGAATCTCGCGCAACACACGTTTTTGCGCGCCGGTGAGAGGGAAGGGGAGCACTTGGCTGTAGAAACTGTTGAAGAAGTGACCTATGCGGGGAAAACGCACACCTTGCACAGCGGCTGTGCGACGATTGCTGTAGCGCTGGATGTTGAGCTGCAGATAAAACAGTTCCTCAAATTTCATGCGAGTGCGGGCACGCTGCAACTGCTCGTTGTTGGCGGGATTATGAATCTCGCACATCGCTTCGGTGGCATTCATGAAGTTGTAGCGCTCTATCAATGCTTGTGGCAGCGATTCCGGTATTTCGCCAACCACAGCAAGCGCATTTTGAATCCAGGTGAAGATGTTGCGTGCCGAAATACCGCGATTGCGCAATTTTTCGGTTAGCGGATACACTCCGCGCAGGCCGAAGGCAGCACCCGGGGCTTCCGGTGGGTCAACTTCGGGGTGCACCATGCTCCAACGACGGTTAAATTCTTGCGGCTTCCCGAAAAGGATATATTCTTGATTTGTGCGGTAGAGCTCCTTGAGAGCCTTTATGCGACGAAACCACACCACTTCAATTGTGGCGGTGCCATCGGAGAATAACCCAACCAAACGAGTTTTAGCCCCTTCGCCCTGAGTTGTAAAGGTGACGAATCGACCTCGCACCTGAATTGTCGGCATAT
>CAZDIC010000223.1:0-2127 GCA_964505395.1 uncultured Alistipes sp.
TAATATGATATTCAAACGTAAGATTTATGACAAGATGCTTGACTGGAAGCAGCATCGCAATGGCTCCACCGCGCTTCTGATTCAAGGAGCGCGTCGTGTGGGTAAATCAACTGTAGTTGAGGAATTTGCAAGGAAAGAATATGAGTCATATATACTAATAGATTTCTCGAATTGCACCTCGGAAGTGAAAAGAATTTTCGACGACACTACTAACTTGAATGCCTTGTTTATGCGCTTGCAATTCATCTACAATGTTGAACTCCATACACGTAAATCGCTGATTATATTTGATGAGGTGCAGCTTGAACCTAGGGCGCGTCAAGCTATTAAGCATTTGGTGAAGGATGGACGATATGACTATATCGAGACCGGTTCACTAATTTCCATCCGCAAGAACATAGCGAATATACTCATCCCCAGTGAGGAACAGACACTGAATATGTATCCGATGGACTATGAGGAGTTTAAGTGGGCGCTTGGCGATACTGCCACGGTGCCGTTGCTCCGAAAATGCTTCGTTGACAAAACTTCGGTTGGCGATGATGTGAATCGTCTGCTCATGCGCGACTTTAGGTTATATATGCTCGTGGGCGGTATGCCTCAGGCTGTAGCTACATATTTGGAAAGTAACAATTTGCAACGGGTGGATGAGGTGAAACGCGACATCATCGATCTCTATGAAAAAGACTTTTATCGCATCGACCCATCAGGCAATGCCGCAAAAATATTCCATCAAATCCCGGCTCTGCTTAATAGCAATGCCAATAGGTATTTGACATGGAGAGCTACAGATGGCACACGTTCAAACGATTTGGTCGAAGTCATTTCGGAAATGAAAGAATCGATGGTGGTGAATATTTCATATCACGCCAATGACCCCAATGTCGGAATGTCGTTGCATCTTGATTCGGAGCGATTCAAAATGTATGTTGGCGATACGGGCTTGTTTATCACTTTGGCATTTTGGGATAAGCAGGCGACCGATAACATCATTTACCGGAAGTTGCTGACCGATAAACTTAGTGCTGATTTAGGATATGTCTACGAAAACATTGTTGCTCAGATGCTTAAAGCCTCCGGTCATGAACTATATTACTACACTTGTCCCGCCGGGCAGGGGAAACATAATTATGAAATTGATTTTTTGATTGCCGATGGCGACAAGGTAAGTCCGATTGAAGTGAAATCATCGAGCTATCGCACTCACGCTTCTCTTGATTATTTTTGTGATAAGTTCTCGGCTCGCATCAAGCACAAATATCTTGTCTACACAAAAGATCTCAGAAAGGAGCGTGATATGATTTATTTGCCGACAGTGATGGCGATGTTTTTGTGAGATTGTGAACAAAAAAAGCCTCGCCGGGGGGCGAGGCTTTTGGGGTTATAGGTGGTGTGGGGGGATTACTTGCGGACTTTCTGACCGTTGATGATGTAGATGTTGCCGGGGATGGTGCTGTTCACGCGGCGACCTTGCAGGTCGTAGATTGCGGTGGCGGCAGCAGCTGAGTCAACGTTGATTTCGCTGATGGCAGTGGTTTGCTGATATTGCACCGGGTCAGTGATGGTGGTGCTGGCGGTCGTTGTTTCGATGAGGGCTGAGCCGTCGTGGGTGTAGCCTTCGATGGCAACGGCGTAGCAAGCATCACCTGCCTTGACGAAGGTGTCAACCTGCTTGGTCTCGTTGCCGAGCTGTGCTGTGTAAGTCACCTTGAAATATACGTCGGCAATGTAGCTGTAGGGGGTGCCTTCGGTGGTGGTAGTCTCCGAGTTTGCCTCGTTGGTCCATGTACCTTCGCTGTAGTTCCAAACGCTTTCGGGGGTGCTGCCTGTCTCTGTTTCACCGTTCTTCAGCACTGCGCTTTGACCGGCGGTGAGAGCGTCAGCGTCAATTTCGCCGAGCACTTGCTGCACACCGTGGTAACCACCTTCAGCGATGGTGTAGTTATAGGTGGCGGTGTAGTTGCCGGTGAGGAATGTGAAGCTGTTGGTGAGAGCGTCGGCAGTGAAGTAGCTAACCTCGGGAGCGGAATAGTTGTAGGTGTGACCATATTTCACGGTGGTGCTTTCCGAAGCCTTGACGAATGCGCCGGTGGCGTCAACATAGTTCACAGTCACGTCAAATGAGCC
>CAZDIC010000224.1:0-2124 GCA_964505395.1 uncultured Alistipes sp.
TCATCATGGACCGCGCCATGCACAAAATCGGACTCCACGGCAAGAGCTTCATCCCGCTGGTGATGGGCTTTGGCTGCAATGTGCCGTCGATAATGTCGTCGCGCACCATCGAGAGCCGTTCGAGCCGATTGATTACCATCCTCATCAATCCCTTCATGAGTTGCTCGGCGCGACTGCCGCTCTACGTGCTGATGATTGGCACATTTTTCAGCGCCCACGCCGCGCTGGTGTTTTTTGGCATCTACGTCATTGGTGTGGCGGCGGCTGTGTTCACCGCCCGACTGATGCGCCGCTTGGTGTGGAAGAAAGATGAAACGCCGTTTGTGATGGAGCTGCCGCCTTATCGCGTGCCCACTCTCAAAGCCACTTTGAACCACACCTGGGGCAAAGGCAAGCAATATCTCAAAAAGATGGGCGGCATCATTTTGGTGGCGTGCATCATTGTGTGGGCACTTGATTATTTCCCACGTCACGATTCCGACGAGGTTGCAACAGCCTCGACCACGGTGGTTGATGATGCGAAAATCAACCCCGCCACAGATTCGTATCTCGAAATGATTGGCAAGGTGGTTAATCCCGTTATGGAGCCGCTGGGCATGCATTGGCGCGCCTCGGTGGCAGCAGTGGCGGGTATTCCTGCCAAGGAAATTGTGGTGAGCACTCTGGGTGTGCTCTATACGGGCGACGACGAGGCAAACGACACGGCGCTTTCGGCGCGCTTGACGCAGCCTTCACCCGTCACCGGTCGCCCCGATTTCACTCCGGCATCGGCGTTGGCGTTCATGGTGCTTGTGTTGCTCTATTGTCCCTGCGTAGCCACTTTGGTGGCGATTGTGAAGGAAACGGGCACATGGCGCTACGGAGCCTTCACTGCCGTCTACAACACTGTGCTCGCCTGGATTCTCGCCTTTATCACCTACAATGCCGCCCTGCTCTGCGGCTTGTAGGCGCATATCTATAAAACATTATGCGAAAATAAATTATGGACGAAGATAACCAAATACTTATATATCAAAGCGATGATGGTGACACTCACATAGAAGTGAAGTTTACCGGAGATTCTGTTTGGCTTACACAGCTACAAATGGCTGATTTGTATCAGACATCAAGGACAAATGTTGTAGAGCACGTTCAGAATATCTATAGCGAAGGTGAATTGTCGCCGGATGCAACCTGTCGGAATTTCCGACAGGTTCGAACAGAGGGTAATAGGACTGTAAATAGGGAGATGACATACTACAATCTTGATATGATCATCTCACTGGGCTACCGCATTAAATCTATCATAGCCACACACTTCCGCAAGTGGGCTACGGAGCGGTTGAAAGAGTATATCATAAAAGGCTTCACAATCGACGATGACCGGCTAAAAGGAAATGGCGGTGGAGAATACTGGAAAGAGCTGTTAGACCGTATTCGCGACATTCGCTCTTCGGAGAAGGTGATGTATCGACAAGTGCTCGATTTATATGCAACAGCAGTTGACTACGATCCACGTACCAACCTGTCTGTTGAGTTCTTTAAGATAGTGCAGAACAAGCTACACTATGCAGCACATGGTCACACTGCAGCCGAAGTTATTTATGGTCGTGCTGATGCAGAAGCACCGATGATGGGTTTGACATCATTCAAAGGTGACCATCCAACGCTCAACGATGTAAGAATTGCCAAGAACTATCTGAGCGCAGATGAACTGAAAGTGCTAAATAATATTGTCTCCGGTTACTTTGATTTCGCTGAAATACAAGCAATGAAGCACATTCCGATGTATATGAGTGACTATGTTAAGCAACTTGACAATATTCTCTCTGCAACCGGCGAAAAACTGTTATCCGGTACCGGGTCTGTGAGTCACAAACAGGCTATGGATAAGGCAGAAAGTGAATATCGCAAATTCCAAGTTAGAGAATTGTCACCGGTAGAACAAGCCTATCTTGAAACCATTAAAACACTAGCTAGAAGGAGTCAAAAAAAATGAGCCTCTCGCCTCGGTGTCATCACTTGCCGACATTCGCATTTTGATACACTGCTCCCCGTCAACAAAAAAACGCGAAGCAGGCGGTGCCGTGTGGTGGGCATCGCCTGCTTTGTGGGTTATAGGGTGGGGTGAGGGTTATTTCACCT
>CAZDIC010000225.1:0-2116 GCA_964505395.1 uncultured Alistipes sp.
CTTTTTAGATTATATTTGCAAGGTCAAATTTATCTCACTAACAACTCCGTATTATGAAAACAACTAATCTATTACCGTTTGTTGCACTTTTGGCATCGATGATGTCTATCGGTGCAACCAATATTCAGACGTTGAGTTTGTCAACCGGGCAATCGCCTGTTGTCAACTGCTTGGCGAGAGAAAAACGTAGTTGAAATACAAAACAGATATGAAAATGAAAAACGTTATGCGTAACTACAAGAATCTTTGTGCGTTGTTATGCGCTATTGGTGTATCTACTACATTTGAATGTAGTGCTGACCTTGGAATGTGGTTTGGTGAGGATAATGGATGGGAAATTTACGTTGACATTGAATCTGATTTGGGAATATCCGCCGAAGAGGTTGGTGAGGCTCACGAGTATGATGTGCCAATTGTAATGGGTGTGTCGGATGCTATTCTGGAGGCAGCTCGAAATAGCGAAAACAAGCAGTTGGTTATTCCGACTTATGTGCTTGATGAGAATAGTCAGAATGTTGCAATAGAATATGTGAAGTTGTATGCTGATCTCACCGGCATCGAGTCAATTGTTTTTCCGGGAAGTATGCGAGGCCTGCTTGGATTCGGAAATGGTAAGCCAAACTCGGTGAAAGAGTTGGTGTTTGGCGACGAGGTTTTGGTGCTTCGCGAATGTTATTCAGATAAGAATATTTCTGCGACGAGCTTCCCTGAATCGGTGAGGGCCGTGGGGCCTAATGTGGGCATGAATATGCAGAGCAGTGAATTTGACTTTAAGAACATTAAGGTTATTAATAGTTCTTGTTTCTGCAGCATGCCAAATGTGAAGAGCCTGAAGTTGCCTGACGAAATGATTCGTGTGTCGGGCGAAACTTTCTGTTCATTGTCGAGTTTGGAGGAGTTTACTTTACCGGCTAATCCGGAATGTTGCGTTGGAGCGGCTATGTTGCTCAGTTGTCCTCGCTTGCGCAAACTTTACTCTCCATCGCCTCAACCGTTGACGGTGATTGATGGTACGGAATTCGGTACGTGTGACGAATCAGGCAATGCAGCGCGTGCCGCCATCGACAAGCAAAACTGTGTGTTATACGTGCCGATTGGGTCGCTTGACACGTATGCCGGTAATCCATCGTGGAAGGGATTTGTGCACATGGTGGAGTATGACCCGGCCCATGTCGACGCTGTGAAATCTGACCATGAGGCCTTAATAAATCGTGTGCAGATCAGTGCTGAAACGGTTTCAATAACCGAATGTAACGGTGAGGCCTTGACCGTTGTAGGCATGGATGGTGTAGTGCGTTACAGCGATTGTCCCGTTGGCAATGTCTCCATACCATTACCCCACGGTGTATATGTTGTAACAGCCGCAGGTTCATCCATGAAGTTTGCCCTATAGAGCCTTCAAAAATGAGAGATAACACTAACGGCTGTGTAGGCGATTTGCCTGCACAGCCGTTTGTTGCTTAGATTGTGTTTCAACGAATGTGAGAGGACTCACAAAGTTAGTGGTGATGTGTGTATCTTTGACCGATACGCCTTACTTTTTGAGGGCGGGAGCTACAGCGCGCCATACGACAACAGCGAGAGCAGCGCCTACCAGCGGGCCAACAACCATAATCCAGAAATCACCGAAGGCGTTGGGTGAGAACACTGCGGGGCCGAAGCTGCGAGCCGGGTTCACAGAACAGTTGTCAACAGGTATGCCGGCGATGTTAACCAAGCCGAGAGCGATACCGATGGCTACGCCTGAGAATTTGCCACAGCCGACTTTCTCGTCGGTTGCACCGAGAATCACAAACACAAAGAAGAATGTGAGCAGGATTTCAACAACCAAAGCCAAACCGCTTGTGGCTCCCGGTTGAAGTACGTTTGTAGCCAAATTATTAACGTCAGTAACACCACCGAAGTTGAAATCTCCGGCCAATAGGGTGAAGAGATAAAGGAGCCCGCCACCAATGGTAGCACCGATAAGTTGAGCAACGACATAGCCTACAAATTCGCTTGCGCTCAGTTTGCCGTGAAGCCACATAGCAAACGAAACAGCCGGGTTTACATGACATCCCGAGATGTTGCCGATGGCATAGCAGAGACAAATCAATACCAAGCCAAAACAAACACC
>CAZDIC010000226.1:0-2062 GCA_964505395.1 uncultured Alistipes sp.
CCTCATCGGTAGCTGACCGAGAGGGAACGCTCTACTTCCAAATAATTCATGACCGTGTTGTGCGCCAATTGGCTACCGGTTATAAAATCTTCGACGATGAATGGAACAGCGCAAAATCTATGATTGTGTGTGGCAGCGATGCCACTCGCAATCAGGTTTTGGCAGGCATCCGCGACAGCATTCGTTGGGACATCGAACGCCTTAACCGCATCATCAACGACTTCGATAAACGTGGCTACGCCTACACTCCTGATGAAGTGATTGCCGAGTTTCAGCGCATATCGCAGGAGCATACGCTGTTCAACTTTATGCAGCGCGAGATTGCGCAACTGCAGCAACGTGGCAAGATTCGCACGAGCGAGACTTACCAAACAACGCTGAATAGTTACCGAGATTACCGCAACGGTGAGGACATCATGTTGGACGCCATAACGTCTGATGAGATGCAGTTGTACGAGGGTTCGATGACCGCTCGCGGACTTTGCCCGAACACCACATCCTTCTATATGCGCATCTTGCGCGCAGTTTACAACAAGGCCGTGGAGAAAGGTATGACGGAGCAGAAATACCCGTTCAAGCACGTTTACACAGGCATCAGCAAAACAGTGAAACGAGCTATCTCGCTCAACGACATCAAGCGCGTAAAAGCATTGGAATTGCCGGCAAACACATCGCTATCACTTGCGCGCGACCTCTTTCTGTTCAGCTTCTACACACGGGGTATGACCTTCGTTGATATGGCGAATCTTCGACGCAAGGACGTGCAGTGCGGTTGCATCACATATCGCCGCCAAAAGACCGGGCAACTGCTTAATATCAAGATTGAGAAGTGTACCCAGGAGATAATCAACCGCTATCACAACCCTGATTCATACTACGTTTTTCCTATCATCAAAACCGTTGGCAGAGAGTATCGCGAGTACAAGAACGCGCTGAAGTTGATTAATGTTAGGTTGAAGGAAATCGGCAGGATGATTGGCACACCAATCAAACTCACCACCTACGTTGGTCGCCATAGTTGGGGCAGCGCAGCTAAGACAAGCAATATCCCTATCTCGGTAATCAGCGAGTCGATGGGACATGATAACGAGACAACCACGCAAATTTACCTTGCCTCGCTCGACACCTCAGTCATCGACCAAGCCAACGCCAAAATCTTAAAGAAAATATAGTGGAATTTGTTTAGCAAGCACATCGTTCTCTTTGTAAGAGAGCGATTTATGTGTGCAAATATACATAAAATCTAATTACAAACAACATTTAGCAAAATTTATTCGGGAATATAAGAATTTTAATTAAGTCAGTTTGGCAAAAACAGTGTTATCTATACAAATACTGCTGACGGATAGGCTGTTGCAAACATATCGCTCTCTTACAAAGAGTACGACACAAATGAAATATTCTGCCTTATAACAGTGGCGATGGGAGTAATTTAAAACCTTAAAAATCTTTCAACGCTATGATTGGCGTAGTTTAACTATGATTTGTAAAATCTTGTAATCTAATAAATACATTTTATTATGGATAAGAAAACTTCACCACAAACAAGTTCGCCGACTACTAAACTCGGTAACCTTGCATCAACCGAAGCTCAAATTTCGCGAAGCAAGGAATTTGCACCTTACAGCGGAATGCCAGCATCCAAACTTTTGCCTACTATTATGAATACAAAAATGCTCGTCTTACTTATGCTTTTGTTGAGTATCTCAGGCATAGCACTACTATCCTCTTGCGGCGGCTCAGACGACGAGACGGGAGGAACTTACGACTACGATTTCGCAGTTAGCGGTAGGTTCATCGGTCAGGCAAGGCGCACATCGAAGGAGACCAACGTGTTTACAATCGACCGTGCTCCGGCGGTGAATATTGACATAAAAAATAGAGAGTTTTGGTATTACGACGAAGTGATGTGTGTCTCCAAAGAGTATAATCCTAATGTAATAAGCGACTTGAAGTTTCCCGGTTTTGCGGGTCCAGGACTGTGGCACTCAACGGATGTTGGAGATTGCTTCTACATCGTCAGTACCAATGCATCGGATAAGTCTTTGACCTTGCATGACGG
>CAZDIC010000227.1:0-2060 GCA_964505395.1 uncultured Alistipes sp.
CGAGCATCAGTTTAAAACCTGCATCCTTAATCTGTTTGCCCAGAGCCTTCACATATTCCAAGTCTTGACAGGCGTTCGGGTCCTTGTCGCCGGGATATTTATCTGGATTTACAAACAGGCGCACACGCATGGCGTTGAGGCCCTCGCTCTTAAACAGGTCGAGAGGTTTCACCACATTGCCTGACCGGTCCATATATGTGGCTGATCCATATTCGGGAAGCAACGAGATATCGCCACCCACAAGTTTCTTCTGCGCATATCCCGAGATAATGCACAAGCCGAAGAGCATAGCTACAATAGTACGTTTCATTGTCATCTGTTTACTAATTTAAAGGTGTGGTAAAAAGGAGATATTCCCATGCGCCAAGTTGTTTGGGCATCGCAGCGGCCGCATCGGTAAAGTAGTTCACCAGGCCCTTCACTGCGGGAGATTTCCCTTTGAATTTCACCTTTGCGACACTGTTCGACAGGTTGGCCACTACCACAACCTTTTGACCGTTGCGCTCACGCGAAAACACGTATACGTTTGGATTAGCAGTGGCGTAACGCTGCATCTTTGCGCTCTCGGCATCGCACCAAAGAGCGGCATTGCTGTGACGCAGGTTGTTGAGTTTCGTATAGAATGTGGTGTAGGCGTTGGCGGTATAGTCGGGAGTAATATCTTGCTTGAAGAATTCAAATGCGTGGTTGAAGCCCACCTCCTGTCCGGTGTACATCATCGGGATGCCGGGCAGGGTGTAGGTCAACACTGCAAAAGCGTCAACCCCCTCGCCAAAGCGGTCAAATTCGGTACCCTCCCACGAATTGAGGTCATGGTTGGTTATCATCTGCATATTGATGGCTCCTTTGGGATACTGCTTGGCCTGACGGTTAAGCACGGTGTCGATGGTAAGTGCGTTGGAGAACTTGTGTTCGATGTTATGCTCCACAGCAAATTTGTTGACACCTTGTGCATTGGCAATCTCGCTGAATGTCTCCTTCATAGGCCAGTTATAATCGGAATCGAAAGCCTTGCGGAGCAGTTCCGGCTTTGAGGCCTCGGCGAGCATAAACACCGGCTTGATTTCATTGAGCTCTTCACGAGCCTCCTCCCAAAAATCTGTTGGCACTTCACCTGCCACATCGCAACGGAAACCGTCGATTCCCACCTCCTTCACCCAGAAGTTGAGGGCATCTTTCATGGCACGGCGGAGACCGCTGTTGTTATAGTTGAGTTTATACGTATCAGTCCAGTCAAACGGGCCAAACATCTTGCCCTTCTCATCCACAGCGTAATACTCGGGATGACAGTCAACCCAGTGGTTATCGCATCCGGTGTGGTTGCAAACCTCGTCGATTATCACCTTCATGCCACACTCATGTGCAGCAGCAACGAGCTCACGGAAATCCTTCATTGAGCCAAATTCGGGATTCACCTTCTTGTAATCAGCCACGGCGTAATAGCTGCCGAGCTCCCCCTTGCGGTTCAACTCGCTGATGGGGTGAATAGGCATAAACCACAAGATGTCAACACCCAGACGTTGCAAGCGTGGCAATTCTTTCTCAAAGCCCTTAAATGTGCGTTGCGAGGTGCCTTGACGCAAGTTAACCTCATAAATCACGGCATTCTTAACCCAGTCGGGGTGAGTGATTTGGGTTGTTTCTCCCCCGAACTCGGAAGTTTGAGCACTTGCTCCAATACCAATCACCGAGAGAATGGCTGCCACAGCAGCACAAATTTTACTTCTTCTCATTACGTATTCTGAAATTTAAAGTTTTTATCTATTTTTATTAACCAGTTTCTACAGCTTTAGCAAAAGCTAAATAGAGCGTTATCATGGCGTGGAAAGCACATCAGGGCTCCGATTCAGCAGGCACCGCAAATTTACTAAAAATATTATTAACTTGCTGTGGAAAAAGTTTAGACGATAGCCTCCGTTAGCTCACCCCTTTTGCAGCTCGGGCTCGGACACGGGCTACAAAAAATATTCCCTCTCATCAGATTCGCATCTTGTTGAGAGGGAACTCACATACCTAAAACTTCTTTCTTACCTAAAAGTACCTGTTGGATTGGACATGTG
>CAZDIC010000228.1:0-2052 GCA_964505395.1 uncultured Alistipes sp.
AAAGTTACGACTTATTGGCGAACTGTGCAAATTTTTTCACAAGAAAATTGCAAGAAAAATCACTTCACGCTGACTATCGGACAATTAAACAGTCTGCAAAAGTTGGGCATCTTCCACCATACGGCGCATATTCATCAGGGCGTAGCGCATACGGCCGAGCGCGGTGTTGATGCTCACCTGTGTTTTGTCGGCAATTTCCTTAAACGACATGTTGCGATAGATGCGCATCACCAACACCTGGCGTTGCACATCGGGCAAGCGGCGAATCAGTCGACGAATGTCGTCGGTGAGCTGATTGCTCACAATCATATCTTCGATGGTGCCTTCGCTCAGCTCGCGAGAGTTGAGGATGTGTTGCTGTTCTTCGGAGTCGTGGCTAACTGTGTTTTCTGCCTTGTTGCGGCGAAAATGGTCAATAATGAGGTTATGGGCCACGCGGTTGAGCCACGCGGGAAATTTGCCGGTGTCTTCATATCGACCCTGGCGAATGGTTGTGATGGCCTTGACGAACGTCTCTTGGAAGATGTCGTCAGCGAGGTCGCGATCCTTAACCACGTTGAGGATATAAGCGAACAAGGATTGCTGATACCGATTGAGGAGGGTATCGAACGCAGCATTATTGCCGATAGAGTAAGCCTGCACCAACTCGCTGTCGGTGAGCTTCATCAATTGTTGCATATTCTACTTTAATGATTAGTTAGAGTAGCTGTAGGCAATAGGCAGATTAGTTTTAGATAGTTAATAATTTGGTTTTCAATATCTTGACATTCACAGACTGCGTTTTGCGGTGCAAACATCGCGACAAATATACACACATTTTTTCATCTGTGCAACACTTCCCCCAATTTTTTCGCGCAAAAAAAATCAGAGTTCGAGGAAGGTCGGGAGGGGGAGGATGGTGTCGAAGGTGTGAGGCGTGTGGGCGGCCACGATGTCGTGGGGCAAAGTGGTGGCGATGCCGGCCACAGTGGCCCCGGCAGCCAATCCTGCCTGAATGCCTTGCAGAGAGTCTTCCACCACGAGGCAATCCTTCGGAGCCACTCCGAGTTTTGAGGCCGCCAAGAGATAGCCCTCGGGGTCGGGCTTGCTGTGGGTGACCATGCCACCGTTGATAATCTCGGCAAAATAGCCGGGAAAGTCGGGATAGAGACTAAAGAGGCGCTGCATCTTCTCGGGGTCGCTGCTGGTGACCAGTGCCGCCGGAATGCCGGCCTGCTGCAAGGCTTGCAACAGCTCGATGGCTCCGGGAAAGATGGGATAGACCAAGTTGGCGTCGAAGTCGTGGATGCGGCACACCACGTCTTGACGAATCTCCTCCGTGGCAAAGTGTTCGAGAATTTTGGTGAGATTGCTACCTTTGATATAGTGTGCAAAGTCGGGGATGCCGGTGGGATAGATTCGCTCGGTGGCTTCCCAGAATTGAGTGTATAGGCCTTCGCTGTCGATGAGCACGCCATCGAGGTCGAAGAGCACAGCTTTGAATTTGCTCATTGTTGGTCGGTGGTGGTGGCAGTTGGTTGCCAGATGTAAAGTTTATCGGAAGTACGCACCTTTTCAGGCACTTTGATGGAGAAGAGGTCGCCTTTGCCCACGGACTGCGTCGGGCCTGAGTCGAGATGTATTTCCTCCACTGTGACGATGAGTGCGCCGGTGGTCGGGCCGGTGATCACCACTTCATCGCCAACGGAGAGCCGGCCGCTCTCCATGAAGAATTCGCCCACACCAAGTTTGGAGAAATATTTGGTGCACTTGGCTGCGTAATGCTTCACGCGCGTGGCCGATGAGCCGTATTTCGACGACCATTCGCCGAGACGTTGGCCCAGATAATAGCCATTCCAGAAACCGCGATTGAAGATGCGGTTGAGGCGTTCATCCCAGCGGGCAATCAGCGCGGGCGAATAGGTGCCGTCGATGATGGAGTTGATGGCCTCATTGTAGCAAGCCACTGTTTCAGCCACATACTCCGGACCGCGTGCACGGCCTTCGATTTTGAACACACGCACACCGGCATCAATCATCTTGTTGAGGAAATGGATGGTCTTGAGATCCTTG
>CAZDIC010000229.1:0-2020 GCA_964505395.1 uncultured Alistipes sp.
TCGCTCGTGAAGATTACCGACGCTGCCGCAAACGTGATTACACAAGGCACCAGCGATGGCGGCATGTTTGTGTGGGATGGATGCAACCGCAACGGTGAGCGCGTCAAGAGCGGCGTTTACTACGTGTTTGCCTCGCAAAACGCCACCGGCAGCAACACCGCCTGCGTGACTAAAATTATGGTGATTAATTAATTGTTATTGTGATAACACTGAAATATAAAGATGAACGCGACCGTGCCTTCGGACTTGGAGGCATGGTTGTGTGTATGGGGGTGATGGAAAGCGAAAAATACATCGAATCGGTGTCGCTCGACGCCGACGCCGACAACGGCATCGCTTTCACTTGCGACTTCTTCAGCCTCAGCAACCAACAACTGTCGGCCAAAGCCGTGTGGACCGACCATCTTAATCGCTTTCAACTGCTCACCGGCATGGCGGTGTCGAACCTCCTGAGCCGTGCTGTGGTGAAAGACAACGAAGAGATAACACGCGAAGTCAACAATCTGTTACTGAAACAGATCGCCGGCGAAGGGAAGCAGCAATGCTCGCTCGACGACGATGAAGTGCGCGACATCTACAACAAAACGTTCAACTACTTCCATCGCCTGTTCTACGACGCCCAAGTGTCGCAGACCATCAACCGCATAGCCACCACACTCCTGGAGCGTCGCACCCTCGGCAACGAAGAGATTGCCGGCCTGCTCAAGCCTATGGCTCGGTGGTAATAAGCGTCACAAATACAATAAAATAGGCCGAAATCAGTTGTATATGTAGTAACACAACACTGATAAACAACTACAATGAACATCAGCAAACAACACGCTCGTCGCGCCTCGCGTGCCGCCATGGTGGCAATTGCCGTCACCGCAGCCGCCGGTCAAACCGTCAGCGCCGACGACCTGAAAGATGAATTTAACCCCATCCAAACCGGTGTCACTTCGCTCGGCATCGCCCCCGACGCTCGCAGCGCCTCAATGGGCGACCTCGGTGTGGCAACCGACCCCGATGCCAACTCGCAATATTGGAACCCCTCAAAATATGCTTTCGCCTACTCACAGGCCGCCGTGTCGCTCAGCTACACCCCGTGGCTCCGCAAATTGGTCAACGACATCTTCCTGGCCAACCTCGCCGGCTACTGGAAACTCGGAAGCAACGACAACCAGGCCATCAGTGCCTCGTTGCGCTACTTCTCGTTGGGTGAAGTGAACTCGCAGGACAATGCCGGCGTAACCACCAGCATCAACCCCTACGAAATGGCCATCGACCTCGGCTACTCGCGCAAACTCTCCGAGAAATTCTCTATGGGCGTTGCATTCCGCTACATCTACAGCGACCTCGGCTACAACACCTCTGACGTGGGCGACGCCTCAACAGGTGCCTCAGCCTTCGCCGCCGACCTCTCGGGCTACTACACCACCTACCCCGTAATCGGCCAAAACGAATGTCAATGGTCGTGGGGTTTCAACGTCTCAAACATCGGTACGAAGGTAGCCTACGAAAACGGTAACCGTCCCGCCTACCTCCCCACCAACCTCCGCTTGGGTACAACATTCATGTTCCCCCTCGCCGACTACCACACCCTCGCACTCAGCTTGGACCTCAACAAACTCTTGGTGCCCACCCGTCCGCGCCAAAAGGACTATCTCGACGCCGACGGCCAGGAGGACCAGGAAGCCTACGACAAGGCCCTGCAAGACTGGGAAGATATGTCGCCCATCACCGGCATCTTCAAATCGTTTAGCGATGCCCCCGGTGGCGCTAAAGAGGAGTTGCGCGAAATCAACTACTCAATCGGTGCCGAATACAGCTACAACCAACAGTTCTTTGTGCGCGCCGGTTACTACCACGAAAGCGAATATAAAGGCAACCGCCAATACTTCGGCTTCGGTGCCGGTTTCTCGCTCAACGTGGTGCGCATTGATGCCTCCTACATGCTCGCAACAGCGCAAACCTCTCCCCTCGACCAAACCCTCCGCTTCACCCTCACCTTCGACATGGACGGCCTCAAAGACCTCTTCGG
>CAZDIC010000230.1:0-2015 GCA_964505395.1 uncultured Alistipes sp.
AGGGGAGGCTATTCCATGCGGCCATATTTCAGTTCATCTCCGTTGGAATCGTATTGCTTGCGTTTGCCAATAGGCGGCTCAGTAAGCGTAATGCGATAAACAGATGTGCGAGACAGACTTCGTTCTACGGCATCGTTAAACGCGTCCATATGGTTTGGCAGAAAACGTTCGGATACAGCTTTCAGCCCTTTGATTTGTTCATTGCGGTCTGTGACGAGTTCAACAACTCCTTTAGCCATGGCCGAACGAAATTCAAGCGTAAAGCTACCATCTTTGGGGCCAACTGCCGGTTTACATTTACTAACGGCGCTGAGCCAAACAATGGGGTTTGTTGCCCATATATCGCATTTTTTGCCCTCGATAGCGCAATGGAAATAGAATGTGTTGTCATCGGCCATAGCCAATGACAATGGAACTGCATACGGTTCTCCATCGGGAGTAACCATGCTGACCGTGATATAAGGTGCCTTAGCAAACACTTCATTAATTGCCCAATCTGCCGGCATTTCTCTGCTAACTTTTCTCATATTTATTTTTTCACTGCAAATTTATCAATTCTATTTCACTTTCGGTTTGCCGCTGCAAATCTAAGGTGCCACAAAGGTATATAAAAATTCGTTTTTACGCCCGTAGAATAAGGAAATTCTTGAATTATTTCGACCAATAAGATTACGGAATTTGGCAGTTTTTCAAGGCACTTTTCCGCGAAGCTAACAACCATTTTGGCAATTGTCAAGTGTGAACTTCACATTTCCATCATCATGTTGCGCTTTTGTCCACATTAACATTTTTTGGTCCGAAGGCCACCTGCCACTCATTCACAAAAGCATAAATTTGCACAAATAGAAATGCTACCTACACAATGAAAAGAAATTTCACCTTCTACCTAAGCTCCCAATTATTAGCCGTAGCGCTATGCTGTTTCGTCGTGTCGTGTAATAAGAAACCGTCAAGCATCGATTCCGCAGACGTGACCTCCAAGCAAGCGATTGCCTATACATCTATTACGTTAGAAAAAATCGTGTTAGATTCCATTGATAACTCGTCGTCAGGAGCTTCATCTATTACCGATGATGGCCAAATTGCTTTTGTTGATTACAATTATTGTTTGGTATCACTTTTCGACTCCATCGGCCACCTGCAATCTCAACATCTCGGCTCAGGCAATGGCCCAGGCGAAACATCCATCGGGCAAATTGCAGCACATGCTTACACTGATGAGAATGGCCTGACATTATTTGGGTTTAATTTGGATTTCCACAACTTCAAAGATTACAAATCGGAAAACATTTTTGTGCTAACGCCTTCAATCAAAGGGGAAACACTTAGCGAATGTTCCGACTCCTACACCAATCAATACAGCGATATGGTGTGTCGGTCATACGAAGGCAAAGTCTACTTCAATATCTTTTCCGACCATCCCGATTTCAACTATCTCAGCAACACAAGCGATTTCCTTGACAACTGTTATCACATTTGGGAAGTTGATCTCAAGAAGCAGACCGATACACGTTTGCTGGCAAAAGGATACCCTGCAAGCTACAAGAAACATTCCAACAAATATTTGATTTTCAGTGGTTGCAACTTTGATATCGACAATGATGGGAACTTCTACCTATCGTATGAAGCTGATTCGCTGATATATGTCTACAACCACGATTTCTCACCCATTGCAACTTATGGCTTTGCCGGTAAGAACATGGATACCGACTACATTAGCATTGGTAGTTTCCAAGAATGTCGCAAGCATTACCGCAACGAACGAAGCACAAAGTCATATTACTATTGGACTGAATACAATGACCAAACCGGACTGCTGTTCCGCTCATATAGCAAAGCCGGAGGTGAAAAGGCCGGTTTGCAAATCTACCGCGACGGCACCTTGATTGGTGATGTTGAAGTACCATCCGGGGTGAAGGTAATAGGCTATATCGCACCATACTACTATTCGGCGGTCATTCCCTCACTTGACGAGAATGACACATCGCTAACCATCTATCGCTTCAAATTAAACG
>CAZDIC010000231.1:0-2009 GCA_964505395.1 uncultured Alistipes sp.
TCACAAACGTCTCATTTTAGCCGCCAATCAACTGATAATAAGCGTCATTAGACTATATTAAGCGCAATGCTGATTTTACAATGTTGTTACAAACTCAACTTTTTGCAACACGGCGTTGTTTCTATTACGTCTTACAATCAATAATACAACAACTTCCATAATGCCTACAACCAACGACGCTATTATCGAACTCTATGCACGACATTCTGTTGCGGTGAGCAATCCCGACGATATCGACGCCGCAAATCTACATAAGCTCGTCAGCTATGCTCTCATGCCCGACTCGCTGCTGAACATCGACGGAGACCACATCGTGCTCAACTCCCTACCGGAGTCAAGCCCCATCCGCCACATCAACATCGACAACATCCGTGGCTTTGAAGTCCTCAAAACCCACTTCGCTATAATCCTAAGCGATTCAATCTTCTTTATCGACAAAGCCTCAGGCAATGTCCACATCCATCTTAAGCCCATCGAAGCAGCTGACAATTAACCGTATAGCTCTTTAAGCATTCACACATCCTCCCTCATAGCCTGAAAAAGCGCAACGCCCGGCAAAAACTCGGCGTTGCGCTTTTTTTTTACGACAAAAAACATTATATTTGCCGCTGATAAACCAACTAACACCATTTATTAATTCCATTCATTCTTCACCCATGAAACAAATTGCAAGCCTTACACGACTTTTTCTCGCTGCAGCAGTCAGTTTCACCATGACAGCACTCACCACGAGTTGCGGCGACGATGACGACGAACCCGGCGACTTCATCAAAATCACCAATCGAACGTCAAGCCAAATTCTATACGGCAACACGGAGCAATCGGTCGACGATGCCATTGTCATCTCCACCGGCGGCGCATGGCAAGCCACAGTGACCGAGGGCAGTGAATGGCTTTCGCTGCGTGGCACCACATCAGGTGCCACCAAGGGGCAATACACCTTTGGCGTAGAGCTCACTGCCAACTACAGTAGCGAGCAGCGTAACGGCGAAATCCTCATCACCTCCGGCACTGCGTCCAAAACCATCTACATCATCCAAGACTACAACAACAACGCGACAAACAAGCCATCCAACCACAAGATAGAACTCACCTTGGATGCGACACACAAATCCAAGACCCTTGAAAATGTGACAATGACCGGCAAATTTGCTGAGTATGGCTACACCGTAAATAGTCATGATGAAACGCGATTGGTGCTAGTTCGAAGGGACTTTTCCCATGGCGGTTCCGGTGGTTATGAAAGCATTAAGTTCTACGTAAAACCGGAAGGTCAAGAAATTACGAAAACAGAATACGACAAATCCAAAGACCAGCAACAACATTTCGATTCCATCACATTCTACTGCGAAGACAATATGTATGAAGACGAGGTAATACACATCACCTTCGAATTCTACGGAATATATTAAAACACTATAAATCCCAAACTTAACATCACAATGAAAGCTAACAGCAAAATGGCATTGGCATTACTCGCTATGCTCCTCTGCGCCTTCTCTATGGCAGCAGAAATCACACACCAATCAGGCGACATCATCGTGGCAAGTACCACTCTGAATTCAAGCCTCGCAAACAGCACCCACATGGGAGCCACAGGCGTGAACTCCAATAATGTTTTCCTCGCCTTTGAATCAACTCATCCAACTGAAATTAATCTCGTAATAACCTATACTGTAACCGGAGCAAATGGTCAATCCAAACCGGGCACTATACACAAAACCATCTACAACAACAATTCCGGTTTTGTCAACTACCCGGTGCAAATAAAGGCACCGACAGAGGTCACAACCCCAACAAGTTGGAGTTTCTCTATTACGACCACGACAGACCTTGGAAGTGGAACAAGATGCGACATTGAATGCTACTACAACACCGCTGTTCAATAGCATAACATTAATCCCCAAAAAGTAAAATGAAACAAATTGCAAGCCTCACACGACTTTTTCTCGCGGCAGCAGTCAGTTTCACCATGACAGCACTCACCACGAGTTGCGGCGACGATGACG
>CAZDIC010000232.1:0-1968 GCA_964505395.1 uncultured Alistipes sp.
TTGGGCCGATTTGTGTCAGTCAATCGGCTCGTCGGCGGGATAGCCACCCATTTCGCGGATGGCATTTTTTAACATCACATACTGTTGAAAAAGATGATTGACCGGTACCTCATTATTTGTATAGTCGTGCATTGGGCTCTTCAGGAAGAAACTCAGGAAGCGTTGGATGCCGTAGCGTCCGCAGCGTGCCGCCAGGTCGCTCAAGAGTACGAGGTCGAGGCAAAGCGGTGCAGCGAGGATGGAATCGCGGCAGAGGAAGTTGATTTTTATCTGCATGGGGTAGCCCATCCAGCCAAAGATGTCGATATTGTCCCACCCCTCTTTGTTGTCGTTGCGCGGCGGATAGTAGTTGATTCTAACCTTGTGGTAGTAGTCGGTGTAGAGGTCGGGCTGCGCTTCCGGCACGAGTATCGACTCAAGTGTTGAGAGCTTGCTAACCTCCTTGGTGCGGAAGTTGGCCGGCTCGTCGAGCACCAGTCCGTCGCGATTGCCGAGGATGTTGGTTGAGAACCATCCGCTGAGGCCCAGACAGCGAGTGCCGATAATCGGGGCAAAGCCCGATTTCACCAACGTCTGTCCGGTTTTGAAGTCTTTGCCGGCGATGGGCATACGGGTCTTTTCGGCGAGTTGCCACATGGCCGGAATGTCGACGGTGGTGTTGGGTGCTCCCATGATAAACGGCGCGCCCTCTGAGAGCGCTGCGTAGGCGTAACACATCGACGGGGCGATATGTTCCCGGTCGTCGGCCTTCATCGCGGCCTCAAGGGCCTCTAACGAGCCGTGGATGGCATCGTTGACAGGCACATACACTTCGGTGGATGCAGCCCAGAGCACTACCACACGGTCAACCTTGTTTTGCTGCTTGAAGTTGCGTATGTCGGCCCGGATTTGCTCCATCATATCCCAGCGCGAGCTACACTGCTTCACGTTGTCGCCGTCGAGTCGTTTTGCGTAGTTGTGGTCGAATGCCGCTGGGAGCGGTTTGATGCGTTCCAGCTCATCCTTTACGGGGTTGATGTCGCTCTCTTTGAGCACTTCGCAGTTGATGGCCGATTGGTAGGCATTGGCGGGGTACACATCCCAGGCGCCAAACACGATGTCGTTAAGGTCGGCGAGCGGCACAATCTCGTTGTATTTGAGATATTGTTTCTCGTCACCACTGCCAACGCGGATGCGGTCATATTGTGTCATTGAACCCACCGGTTTGGCCAGACCCTTGCGTGTCATCAGCACGCCGGTCATGAAAGTTGACGACACGGCCCCGAGGCCTACTACCATCACGCCGAGTTTACCTTCGGCTTTCTTTACGTTTCCCATTGTTTTAAATTTTAATGATTTGGTTAGTTTGAAAACTTTATTGAAATTTTTGTTTGAATTGTTTCGGTTTGAGGCCGTGAAGGCCTCAGATCATCGAATTGGTTTTAGAGTCACAAATTGGTTTTTAGTGTAAACTAATCGGTCTTAGAGCTTCGAGTCGGTTTCGAATCTGTTTCGAATCTGTTTTGAATCTGTTTCGAATCACGAATCGGTAAAACGAATTGGTTTCAAATTCCGAATTGGTGTAAAAACGAATTGGTTTTAGATGTTGTTATCGTCTCTGCAAAACACTCCTTTCGTTGTGGCGTAAGAGGTGAATTTGTTTAAATGTAAAAATATGTTTATTGAGCTAATCTCAAAATCACGGTGCTAAAGTACTACAATCTTTCGCAATGTGAAAAATAAATAGCGGTAATAAATGTGTAAATATGTGAAGTAAAACTAAAATAGGAGTATTTGACCAAAATAAAGGTGAAATTCACCGATTTGTGCCCTTGTAAAAATAAACAAAAGTTAATTATGCTTGAATCACATAATGTTAACAAGTGTTTATTGTGAAAAAAAACACCCCCGGCCACGGTGATGGTCGGGGGTGATATTGGGAGATGTTGGTATCTTTTGTCGTTGTGTTGGCTTCTCGGATAAGCCGAG
>CAZDIC010000233.1:0-1962 GCA_964505395.1 uncultured Alistipes sp.
GTTGAATATCAATCTTTTACAGTAGGCGATTTTTCACAATTTCGGGGCGGCTTTTAGGAGCCGCCATCGTCATGGTTTTCTCAAAAATCGGAATGTTACAATATAAATATATATGAATGAATGTTTGTGTGATTGATTTATTTGTTGTAAATTTGTGATATGACTGAGTCATCCATAATTACACCACTGCGTACAATACAACTCATCTCATCCCAACATGAAAAATTTACTTCTTACATTACTGTCTTTGCTTATCCTATGCTCATGCTCATCAAACAGCGATGAACCAAAATATGATTTCCAAGTCACTATTACCAATACTATTGCTGAAAATATTATGGCAAATGGTGCTATGTTGCGATGCTCAGCATCGTCATCATCACTAAATGCGCCCATAACAGAAATGGGCATCGAAGTCTACAAAGATGGGGAAATCATTGATAGTTATAACGCAAAAACTACAAATAACTTTGTAGAGAACCAGTTTACATCCTTGTCACCTCACCAAACATATGGCTACAGAGGCTATGCCCGATATACTAATCCCAACACCAATGGAAAGGACACTGTCTACGGTGAAATGAAATATTTCACCACCAGCCAATACGCCTTAACGCTATCTGATAATAGCTACGAGGTTTTAAATGGAGGGCGTGTTATACCATACAGTTCAGGCGAATGTAAAGTTGAAATATCTGCCAACTATTCCTCAATCGGAGATTTTACGCTCTTCGTAAGCGACACAAGCGATTTTTCCAACCTAATTGTGGAGAAATCTTTGTCAACAAATAATAGCTACTACAAAACAACCATTGACCTATCGCAAGGAAGATACTATGCAAAAGTTGTTGCTACGACACCTGATAACAGCGAAATTGAAACAGACACAATTCAATACCGCGTTATTCGTAAACGTGGCACGATTATCGAAGATGGTATGGTTGACCTGGGAATCGGCACACTATGGAGTGCGCAACATTATACCGAAACTAACGGTTCTACAATCGAGCATTTTTTCAAAACATCGACCATCTCCAACTTTGAAGGAATATTGAACAGCGGTGACACATTCTCCGGCACACAATATGATTACATCACTTCCAAGTTAGGATCTACATATCGCATACCAACTTTCCATGACTACGCAGTCTTAATGCATTCTTGTAAGTGGGAAGAGGTTGACGATGCTTTAATTATTTCAGGGTGCACCGGTAATGCAATAAAAATTCCGAAACAAATTGCCTATGCCGGGACTCACTATTTTGGAACCTCAACGCTTTACTCAACAACATCAGTATGGTCATTCTACCATTCAAATGGAACCGGCAGTGGATATTACGGGTCATATCCCTATCAAGATTTAAGCTGTAAATTCATCATCTTCCCCGTTATGGACGAATAAACCGCCATTAACGAGATTTGATCGCCTCGGCAACAGATTAACATTCTAATGCCTTAACAAAAGAGCTTCACAACTTTCATTGCTAAAACGTCTTTTCAGAGCCGTTGCCATCGCCATATCTTTGTGTTTAGTCAAGACAAACACCAAAGATTTATGGCTAATTACAATACTACCGCCAATGTTGTGCTTACGGTCAACGGCAAGCAGGCGCAAAGGATGTTGTCTACACTCGAGAAGGATGCAGCACGTTTGGAGAAGCAACTCGCCAAGGCATCGGTCGCAGGTGATAAGGCAACCATGAAGAAACTTCAGCGTGAGATTTCTTCTACAAAGAAAATGATTGACCAACTCAAAGGCTCCGCATTCTCGGTGGATAGCGTGATGCGACGCCTTAACACTGCGACACCAAAGGAGTTGAACAAGGCTCTGCGCCAACTCCAGGGGCAACTCAATGGCATCCAACGAGGCACCGCCGCATGGGATGCCCATATCGCGAAAATCCGGTTACTGAAAACGGAACTTGCCAAGGTGAACGCAACCATGGCAACGCAACAATCGAA
>CAZDIC010000234.1:0-1958 GCA_964505395.1 uncultured Alistipes sp.
ATCAGGCTGCAACCGCTCCAAACTTTTACAGAAATACTGCTCGGCTTCTGCCAAGTTGCCACGGTAATTACTGCGCATAGCGAGCCAATACAGCCCGTCGCCCGAAGTTTTGTCGACCAGCATCACCATTGAGTCCATGTAGGCCAATGTCTCCTTGTGATAACCCTCGGAAAATTCCGAACCGGTCACATATCGCTCTTGCGTGTAGTTTATCCATGCCTTGGTACGATAGTAAATGAACCGATCTTCCCTCGACAGCTGATCGCAACTTACCGATTGTATAGCTCGCTCGGCCTCACTAAAAATGCCTGACGTAGCCAACAGATAAGCACGCCCGATTTGAGTGAGCAGCACTCCTCGATGATAATTCAGTTGTTTGGCCAACGTCTCACATCGATCGATACATCTCATTGCCGAATCGGAACGAAATACCGTATACAGATTCAGCATTTCGTCGTTCAACTCATACTGCCGTTGCAGCGACAACTCTCCGGACAACAAATGCCGAAGGCTGTCGATTTTACTATATGTCCTATTTACATACTTATCTCGTATGCTTAACTCATAGTCAAGTTGCTCCAATTGATTCTCGTCAGCCCAAGCAGTTGGCAAACACAACATTGCAAGTGTGATGAGCAATAAAATTCGCGCCATATCAGGTGTAAATTTTAAAAACATGGTGCGAAGTTACGAAAAACCGATGGAAACGGCAAGAATCGGGCTGTTTATGCAATGTATATGCAACAAACAGCATTTACCGAGCAGTCAAATTATAAATTCGCAATTTGTTGATTATAAGATTTTTACATCTATACATATTTCCAAGTCGTTTACCGAGGCCTTACCTCACACTTGCCATAACCGCAAAATGATGCAATTTTGCTGTCGAAAATGTTAGACATCATTGATAATATACAGTAGCAATACTTAATAACGCTATGCAAAAACCTACGACGAATTAACAAATTCAACACTATTGATTATCGCTGAAAACACACGATTTTTTCTAAATTTTACCACTACATTCATCTGTGAAAGTGTGTCAAGCCATCAGGCTCTGACACACTTTTCCATTTACCGCTATCCCCTGCGCGGGAGATTTTCGGGTATCATGGAAATTTCGTAATTTTGTCTAACCGAGAGGTCAGCTACGCCATTGCATTGACGGCCGCCTCTATCGGCTCACCATTTAAAACGATGCATCACCCTATGTCAGTAATCGTAATCATTGTTGCCGCCGGCTCAGGCTCACGCTTCGGTGCCGATATGCCAAAACAGTTTCTACCGTTGTGCGGAAAACCTGTATTGCTTCACACCATTGAAGCATTTCGCCATGCCGTGCCCGATGCTCACATCATCGTGGTGCTCTCGCCCGGCATGATGGAGTTTTGGCAGGGCCTGTGTGCTGCCAATGGAGCCGAGTCACCGCAAATCGTTACCGGAGGTGCTACACGTTGGGAATCGGTGAAAAACGCAGTGAACGCCATAAACTCCGACGACAACAATTCCGTAGTTCTTATCCACGACGGTGCACGCCCGTTGGTGCCGACAGAAGTGATTCTACGCACCATCGAGGCCTCACAAACCGCTGACGGGGCCATCCCGGTTGTTCCGGTAACCGACTCTTTGCGCGAATACTCGCCCGGCCACACGACATCTCAACCGGTTGACCGTGCAAACTACTGCGCGGTGCAAACGCCGCAAGCCTTTCCTATTGCGAAACTCCGCAAGGCGTTCACCCTCCCGTATAGCCCGGAATTCACCGACGACGCTTCGGTGATGGCAGCCGCCGGGATGACCGACATTGCACTTGTTGAAGGCTCTAAGCACAACATTAAAATCACAACTCCCATAGATATGCGTCTTGCCGAAGCCATCATAACCGACGAGAACAAATAATACCACTTGTGAATAACCCCGAACTCAAATATATCAAAGGCATCGGCCCGGCGCGCGCA
>CAZDIC010000235.1:0-1953 GCA_964505395.1 uncultured Alistipes sp.
CTATAACCCCGAAACCGTGTCGACCGACTACGATATGTGTGACCGCCTCTACTTCGACGAGCTCACCTACGAGCGAGTAATGGATATTTTGGAACTTGAAACGCCCCACGGTGTTATCCTCTCGGTGGGCGGTCAGATACCGAATAACCTTGCGACTCGTCTCGACGATGCCGGAGTGAACATTCTCGGCACATCGGCATCGTGTATCGACAACGCCGAAGACCGTCACAAATTCTCGGCAATGCTCGACCGTCACGGCATCGACCAACCTCGTTGGCGCGAGTTGACAAGCTTTGCCGACATCGACGACTTTATCCGTGAAGTGGGCTTCCCCGTGTTGGTTCGTCCGAGCTACGTGCTCTCAGGAGCTGCCATGAATGTGTGCAGCAATGAGGAGGAACTTCACCGATTCCTTAACCTCGCGGCAAACGTGTCGAAGCAACACCCGGTGGTTGTTACAGAGTTTATCCAAAACGCCAAAGAGATTGAGATGGACGCTGTGGCACAAAACGGCGAGATTAAGTTATATGCCATCTCGGAGCATATCGAATTTGCCGGTGTACACTCGGGCGACGCTACCATCCAGTTCCCGCCGCAGAAGCTCTATGTTGAGACCATGCGCCGCATCAAGAAGGTGTCGGCTCAGATTGCGAAAGCGCTCAACATCTCCGGCCCGTTCAACATTCAATACCTTGCCAAGGATAACGACATCAAGGTTATCGAATGTAACCTGCGTGCTTCGCGTAGCTTCCCGTTCGTGTCAAAGGTGTTGAAAATCAACTTCATCGACCTCGCCACACGCGTTATGCTCGGTGAACCTGTTGAAAAACCGAGCAAAACCCTGTTTGACCTCGACTATGTGGGTGTGAAAGCTTCACAATTCAGCTTCTCGCGCTTGCAAGGCGCCGACCCGGTGCTTGGCGTTGATATGGCGTCGACCGGTGAAGTGGGCTGCATAGGCGATGACTCCGACGAAGCTCTGCTGAAGTCGATGCTGTCGGTAGGCCACCGCATTCCTCACCGTTCGGTGTTGATGTCAACCGGTACAACCCGCCAGAAGGCCGAAATGCTCGAAGCTGCACATCAACTCCACAACTACGGATTGAAAATCTACGCCACCGAAGGCACCTACAAGTTCCTCACCGAAAACGGCGTACCCGCAGTGCGTGCTTATTGGCCCACCGAAACCGACCAACAGCCGCAAGCACTTGATTTGCTTCACAACAAGCTCATCGACATGGTGGTGAACCTGCCGAAAAACCTGTCGTCGACCGAACTGTCAAACGGCTACAAGGTGCGTCGCGCTGCTATCGACCTCAACATTCCCCTACTGACCAACGCCCGCTTGGCTTCGACATTCATCAAAGCCTTCACTCAACTGAAGCCCGAAGATATCGAAATCAAGGCCTGGGACGAATATAAATAATCCCATTCCCCTCCCCTCTCTCCACCAACATTTTTACCTCATCATGGTGGAACATACAGGTTGATGCCTCAACAGGCATCAACCGATTTCCACCATTTTTTATTATCTAAAAAATTACCATCAGTATACCAAATTTTTAAATACTCTCTCCATGGCAGAACATAACTCTCTCGGAATCTGGGGCGAGAACATCGTAACAGAATACCTTATCAAAGAAGGCTACGCCATCGAAGCGCGCAATTGGCGCTCTAACCACCACGAAATCGACATCATTGCCACCAAAGGAAACACCATAGCCTTCGTGGAAGTGAAAACCCGCGGCCTATGCGGCGGTGACCCGCTGACCGCTATGACCCGCTCGAAAATACGTTTCCTTGTCAACGCTGCCAACGCCTACCTCCGAGGCATGCGTCACCCCATGCGCCCTCGTTTCGATGTAGCCGCCATCAAAGGCGATCCCCACAACTACACCCTCAACTACATCGTTGATGCCTTCTACCCTCCCCTCCGCACCTACCACTAATCCC
>CAZDIC010000236.1:0-1935 GCA_964505395.1 uncultured Alistipes sp.
GCTAGTTACCAATCGGAATTAACTTCGCATTAAATTAATTTATTATAAACTAATCACTATTTCTTTAATCCATGAATTTACTTTCTAGATCTTTGTTAGCGATGGCACTAGCCGCCTCTCCGCTGGCTGCTCTTGCCGCCGACAGTGACGACTCCGTGACTATCACCGTTAACAGCACTTCCGGTGCCTTCACTTCCACGTCGGGCACATACAAAAACGGGTGGAAGAGCACACAAACAAATCCGCAATTGACCATTGCAGTGGCAAGTGGAGCTAACAACATCGGAGCTTTTAGCTCAGATGGCTATATGGTTTATTACACAGGACAAAGCAGCCCGTCGACGCTCAACCTCACCGCAAGCGACGGTTGGTACGTCGCAGGATATGAATTTGATGCAGCATTGGCAACCGACGGCACCATCAGCGTTACCGCCAACGATGGAGCCGCAGTTGACATGACCTCTGACACTCAGCATTTTTCTGCCACATTGGAAGAAGGCACGGTTGCAGCTATCACTTTTACCGGCGACAACAAGGGCGTGACCCTCTCAAACTTCACCGTGACGTTGAAAGTTGGTGCAGCACCTTCATTCTATACCACCACAATCTCATCTGACGGAAAATTTGACGAAGAAACTCCTTGGTACACCATGAAAATCGGTGCCAGCGGCATATACATTAAAAGTTCGGAAGCAAATGGCACAATTACCCTCGACTCGGTTGACACCACTCTTGATGACAGCGAACTTTGGTGCTTTGTGGGCGATAACGTAAACGGCTATCGCATCTACAACAAAGCCATTGGCGCCGGATATGCTTTGGCAGCTCCCAGCACCGTGGGCACTAACGACAGCAACGGCGGCACCAGCTACGCCAAAGTTGTGGCTGAAAATCAAGATGGTTATACCTACGAGTGGATGACAAAATATAGCACATCCATTTCGGGCGTAACAGGCGTGTTCCTCACCGCTAAAGATCACTCAACTTGGACTCTGAATAACCGCGACAGCATCCTCGCATTCTGGACTTCGGGTGCCGATGCAGGTTCTACTTTCCAAGTGGAACTGGGCGAATTTACCGCCATCATCTCTCCGACAACCGGTTCAACCGACACATCCAAAACATGGGTATCGACTTGGACTCGCGACAAAGAGCCTCTCGTAACCTTTGGCACCGGATATAACAACATGGAGATTGTCAACGGCAACATTGGCATCGCCACCGGTTCGTCAAACGCTGCGTGGACATTCACCGTGCCCACAGATATGCGCGTTTCGGGCTATGAATTTGACTACAAAAGAAACTCCGACACTTGGGGCGCAACAAATAGCTTGACCCTCGGCAATTCAGCTCCCATCAGCATCAGTGCTGACACAGAAGCCGGTCATGCCGAAATGAAAGACCTTACGGTTAACGACGACTACACCTTCACTTACACCGGAACGAACGGACTGGTGCTCGAGCTGAGTAACTTCAAGGTGAAAGTGGTTCGTACTCTCGATGAGCGCCTCGGCACCATCGTATTCCGCTACGATGGCACCACTAATTATAATGTGGTTTACCGCATTCCTGCTATCACAACCATCAATGCAGGTACGAACAAAGACCGTGTGCTCGCCATCAACGACTATCGCTATTGCGGTGCCGATATAGGCAACGGTCGTATCGATCTTCATCAATCCTATTCAGATGACCAAGGCGCCACATGGAGCGAACCCAAGGTTATGGTTGACGCTAACGGCACAGCAGTGTCGCAAGGCGACGGTCAAGGCTCGGTTGAAACTTCACTCGATAATGCCGACTGCGGCTTTGGCGACCCCGCCATTGTTAGTGACCGCGAAACCGGCAAAGTGCTCGTGATGAGCGTTTGCGGTCGCACTCCCTTCTTCAGCGCAACTCGCAGCAACCCCAACCAGGTGGCTCGCTGGTATAGCG
>CAZDIC010000237.1:0-1934 GCA_964505395.1 uncultured Alistipes sp.
ACCTAACTGTGGCGTCGCGATATTCGCCACTCCAATAACCTAACTAAGAACAATCGAACTACATTATCAGAGATGAGAAATTACGGAAAATTTTTGACCGCCTCGGCGGTTGCTATGTGTGTCGGCCTCGGCGCTTCCGCCGCCCACAATGAGCTGACACTACAAACCAACAAGCTTGGTGCGCAGATTCAGCCCACCATGTATGGCTTGTTCTTTGAAGATATTAACTTTGCTGCCGACGGTGGTTTGTATGCCGAAATGGTGAAAAACCGCTCGTTTGAGTTCCCCCAGAGCCTGCAAGGTTGGGTAACCTATGGCAATGTGGAAGTGAGAAACGATGGCCCGTTTGAACGTAACCCCCACTATGTGCGTGTGTCGGCCGCAAGTCATGCCCACAAACACTCAGGCCTTGAAAACGAAGGTTTCTTTGGTGTTGCCGTTAAGGAGGGTGAGGAATATCGCTTCTCGGTGTGGGCTCGCGTTCCCGAGGGTGATGTGGCAAAGTTGAAGATTGTGATTGCCGACACAAAGTCGCAGGCTGAGTCGCAAAACATCGCCACAGCTCATATCACTGTTGACTCGAAAGAGTGGAAAAAATACACTGTTATTCTCAAATCGAAGGTAACAGAGCCGAAAGGTAAACTTCGCATCTTCCTTGAACGCCCTGAAGCCACTGTTGACCTTGAGCACATTTCGCTCTTCCCGGTCGACACTTGGAAGGGTCATGAAAACGGCTTGCGTCGCGACTTGGCACAAAAGCTTGCTGACCTTCATCCCGGCGTGTTCCGTTTCCCCGGCGGTTGCATTGTAGAGGGCACTGAGATTGAAGATCGTTATCAGTGGAAAAACACCGTTGGCGATGTTGAAAACCGTCCTACAAACGCTAACCGTTGGCACTACACTTTCACCAACCGTTTCTACCCCGATTACTATCAGAGTGGCGGTCTCGGATTCTATGAATACTTCCTGCTGTCGGAGGAGATTGGTGCTGCTCCGCTCCCCGTGCTTAACGTAGGTTTGGTTTGCCAATATCAAAACGATAAGCCCGAGGCTCATGTGCCCGTTGATTCGCTCGACGAATACATCCGGGATGCTCTCGACCTCATTGAGTTTGCCAATGGCGACACTTCTACAAAATGGGGTAAACTCCGTGCCGACATGGGTCACGAAGCTCCCTTCGGTTTGAAATTCCTCGCTATCGGTAACGAGCAGTGGGGTTCGGAATATGTTGAACGCCTCAAACCGTTTATCACAGCTATCCGCAAGGCTCACCCCGAAATCAAAATCGTAGGTTCATCAGGTCCCAACTCTGAAGGTGCCGAATTTGACTACCTGTGGCCCGAAATGCGTAAGCTCAACGCCGACCTTGTTGATGAACACTTCTACCGTCCCGCCGATTGGTTCTTGAGCCAAGGCGCACGCTACGATAACTACGACCGCAAAGGCCCGAAGGTGTTTGCCGGTGAGTATGCTTGCCACATTAAGAAGAAAAAATGGAACCACTACTATCCCGCGCTCCTCGAAGCTGCATTTATGACCGGCCTGGAACGTAACGCCGATGTGGTTCACATGGCAACCTATGCTCCCCTGTTTGCTCATGTTGAGGGTTGGCAATGGCGTCCCGATATGATTTGGTTCGACAACCTCCGTTCGGTGGCAACTGCAAGCTACTACGTGCAGCAACTCTATGCCATGAACAAGGGTACAAACGTGCTCCCCTTGACCATGGATAAGAAGGCCCTCACCGGTGCCGACGGTCAAAACGGCCTCTTCGCAAGTGCCGTTTGGGATGCCGATGCATCGCAATACATTGTTAAGGTGGCTAACACATCAACCGACGACCAAGAGATTACACTTAACTTTGCCGGCTTGAAGAAGAAGCAAACCATTGCCGATGGCACAGCCTACATCCTGTCGTCTGACGACCTCGATGC
>CAZDIC010000238.1:0-1916 GCA_964505395.1 uncultured Alistipes sp.
TCGTTTGAGCCTTCAAGAGTGGCTGAGAGAGTGCGGGCCTTAGCTTTGAGCAGAGCGCGGAGAATATCGGTGTATGTGTCGGTGTCGATGGTGTCGAGTGCCGAAGTTATGATGCTGCGGTCGATGCGTTTGGCAATGAGTGCAACGGCTATTTTCCGACGGCCCCAACGGTTGTAGAGAAGTTTGTCGCGTACAAAGGCTTCGGCAAAGCGATTGTCGTCGTAGTAGCGGTTTTGGCGTAGCTCATGTAGAATTTTTTCTGTGTCACCGGGTGAGACTTTCCAATTACGCAGCTTCTCACGCAGCTCCGATTCGCAGTGCTCCGAGCGAGCACACAGCGTTTCGAGGCGCATGAGCGCGTTTTCGGCGGTTATAGGTCGTCGTTGCAGGGCCATAGTCGGTTATTGTTTTGTGGCTGACAGAAATCGCTGTTTGCCGAATGTGTCGCGAATGAGTGTTGCATCGCGGAACCCTTTTTGGAGCGCAATTGCTTTGAGATCATTGGCATATAATGGGTTTATCTCAAAGTAGATTCTGCCGTTGGTGGTGAGTGCTTCGGTCGCGTAGTCGAGTTCGGCAATATAGAATCGCAGCGGGTCGGTATCAGGCACGAAGAGTGCTGTTGACGGCTCAAAATCGAGCACGTTTGCTTCCATGTCGGCGCGTTCGTGGTCGGCGATGTAGGGCGGATTGCTCACGATGATGTCGAACGGGCCGGATAGGGGAGCGGTGGCGCCGTTGGGCAGGGCGAGAATATCAGCTTGTGTGAAGTTGATTTTACATCGGAGGTCTTTGGCATTTTGTTGAGCTACTGCGAGTGCACCTTGACTGAAGTCAACTGCGGTGACTTCGGCAAACGGGAGGTTTCGGCTCAGAGCAATTGCAATACATCCGCTACCGGTGCCGAGGTCGATGACGCGCAGGTCTTTCCTCGTGTTCTCCTTCACGATGATGTCGACCAATTCGGCAGTTTCCTGACGTGGTATCAGCGTGTCGGGGGTAACTTTCAACTTCATGCCGTAGAAGTCGGCTACGCCGAAAATGTATTGAATCGGTTCGTTGGCCAGCAGTCGGTCTACGGTGTCGCTGACTTTCGAGGCGATAAAGTCGGATAATTCATCGTTGCCGCGAATCACGAGGTCAACGGGTGTCCACCCTTTGAGTTGCTCAAAGATGATGCGTGTCATCGCTTTCGCCTCACCGGCGCCGTAGCGCGGAGTCAGACGTTCGGTTGCGAGGCGCGCAACTTCGTTGACGGTGTGGCCTTCGTTGACGGTGTGGTTCTCGGTTACCATACTTTATAATTCAATTGTGGTGGCAGTGATGCTCTCGCCGAGGAAGAGCGATGCCATTGATGAGAATTTGATGGAGTTTTCGGTGGTGAGATATTTGCAATCGCCCACACCGGTTTCGCTGCGTGTGATGCGTTGCTCCATTGACGCGTGACGGCGCAGGTAATCGGCCAAACTTGTGGCTACGATTTCGCCTTGACGTAGCAGAGTGATGTTCTCGGGCAAATATTTTCTGATTTTATCGTACATCAGGGGGTAGTGTGTGCATGCCAACACAACGGTGTCGATGGCGTTATCCTTGGACACCAATCTGTCGGTTTCCTGTTTTACAAAGTAGTCGGCTCCGTCAGATGCGGCTTCACCGTTTTCTATGAGGGGCACCCACATGGGGCATGCATGGCCCACAGTGCGGTAGTTGGGGTAGAGCTTTGCAATCTCCATGTCGTAGCTCTCGCTCTGAATGGTGCCCGGTGTGCCGAAAATGCCGATATGTCCGCTCTTGGTGTATGTGCTCAACTGCTCAACCGTGGGACGAATCACACCCAACACGCGGCGCGTGGGGTCAATCTCCGGCAGGTCGTGCTGCTGTATGGTACGCAATGCCTTGGCCGACGCGGTGTTGCA
>CAZDIC010000239.1:0-1900 GCA_964505395.1 uncultured Alistipes sp.
ACCGGCGCCCTCCCCATCACCATCCGCCGCAAAGGCCTCCAATAACCTCCCCCGCCCCGAAAATATCCGCGGCCGCACAATTGGCACAATCGCCAATCCGTGCGGCCGCATTGCTTTTAAGTTTTGAATTATATCTTAACGTTCAGAGCCTTAAGTACGGCATTTAAGTCGCAATAATCGACGCTCAACGCTTGGCATGCATCCGGAATCTTCACTCTTTTCTTGCTTTCCGGTGCTGATGCTTCGTAGGTAACGATAATCATATCTTTAGCTGCCGCTGTCGCGACCAAATAAGAATCGGCTACAGAGGCGAATTCTGACAAAGCCGATTGCTTAAATCGACCGGATGAGCTGGCCCAATTCTGCACTTCAGCGTATTTTGCCATAACATTCGAATCTGCTGAGATGAAGAAGCATCTCGGCGCATTTGCTTTCATCCATTGAGTCAGTTCGTCGTTTCCATGATCGATTTCCTCTTTCACTTTATCAATAGTGTATATTTGTCCGGATAGCATCATCTCAGAAAGCCGCGCCCAAAATGTTGGCCAAATGTCTGTAGGCATAGTGTGCTTTGCTGTGATGAAAATATTTGCATCAAGAAGATATGGCATATCTGTACTATATTTCAGTGTTCATAAATTTGGTATATGTGCTGCCGTGTAATCCTGTCAGTCGATATGCATCGAGATAAGATAGCTGACTATCTGCAACGGCATTCTTAATATGGATAGCGAACAAACGGCCAACACGCTTTACGCTTGTGCGGTAGAAGTTACCTCCGCTTTTGTTTTCTTTCTTTTTAATTGGCCGATTTGTGTATTCCAACCAGAATATCTTATAATCTTCGTTGTTCAATAGCCCCAGATCATGAGCTCTTCGTGCGACCACTAATTCGCTTACACAGAATTTGCGCGCTGTGTCCTTGATATTTCCGCTCCACACAGTCCTCAGCTCGGATGCCGGGACAAGAAATTCAGCGGCAACCATGTCGCAATAGTTTTCATTCACATCATGAGATAATGTGTCTGTTTCAGCGTGCCCTGCGCTAATGCCAAGCATGAGGTGGGCTGTTTCATGAACCAATGTGAATAGTTGTGCAGTTGGAGCGTCATTACTGTTGACAAATATAAATGGTGCAACATCATTTACAAGAGCAAAGCCACGGCATTCGCTGACTCGAATAGGGCGATGCGTGTTGTTCCCAACAACGCCATTATAAGCCACGAAAATGCCGGCATCTTCCAACGCTTCGGTCAGTCGGGCAACGGCAGCCTCTGTCCTTAACAAGCCAAATGCCCAACGCGGTTGTAGTCCGAGCATTTTGCGCATCTTGCCAACCGTTTCGCCAATTGTGGTTTTTAGGGTTACGCTTTTGATATAATCGCAAGTCTCAATCTCGTTATCTTGCAGATAGTCCTCCAGCCAATCTTGACGCAATTGCAAACTAAGGACAGTATCATATACGTTCAGGTCGAAATGATTGCTGTGTCCGGCCTCTCCGCGAAACATAGGAAACGGGACCTGTTCGCAAGGAGTGTGCTCCAGGAAAAGATAGCCAAAAGGCACATTCACGCTTTTGGCGAATGCTTCCAACTGTTTTATGGTCGGCTCTTTTTCGCCGGACATCCATTCAGACAATGGAATACTGCGATGGCTATTTATATAGTCATCCACCTCGAATCCGGCTCGGCGTATTGCCCAACTATACCGATCTTTTGATATGTTAACTTTATCTGCCATCGTTTTGTGCTTGGCTTATGTTTGTAGACGCAAAGTTAATAAATTTATGCTGAATTTCAATAGCTAAATTGCGTATCATCGAATTCTGCGGTTTGCGCGCCTATAATTTGCTGAGGATTTTGGCGTTGGCTTGGTCGATGACGGAGGTGTCGAGCGAGGC
>CAZDIC010000240.1:0-1891 GCA_964505395.1 uncultured Alistipes sp.
TTACATTATTTCAGTTCGTGAATCACCAAGCCTGAGCGCAATTTAGGCTCAAACCAAGTGGTTTTAGGCGGCATGATGTTGCCACTGTCGGCAATATCCATCAGTTGCTTCATCGACACGGGATAGAGCGCCAGTGCCATAGCCATTTCGCCCGAATCAACGCGACGTTTCAATTCGCCCAATCCGCGAATGCCACCAACAAAATCGATACGCTTATCTGTACGAAGGTCGGTAATGCCCAAAATATCGCGCAGAATCAAATCTGACGAGATGGTAACATCCAACACTCCAATCGGGTCATTGTCGTTATAGCGGCCCTCACGTGCAGTGAGAGAGTACCATGAACCGTCAACATAGAGCGAGAAGTTGTGCAAGCCGGTGGGATGATAAATTTCGCGGCCTTTCTTCTCCACCACAAAGTCCTTGTTAAGGGCATCAAGGAACTGCGCCACCGACAGGCCGTTGAGGTCGCGAACCACACGGTTATAGTCGATAATGCGCAAATGCGATGCGGGGAATGCCACAGCAAGGAAATAGTTATACTCCTCTTCGCCGGTGTGATTGGGGTCGGCAGCTGCCTTTTCCAAGCCAACACGCGCAGCAGCAGCCGAGCGGTGGTGCCCATCGGCAATATACAGGTGCGGCATCTTGGCAAATTCAGCGGTGATAACATCGTTATAGCTGTTGTCAACAACCCAGAAGTGGTGGCCAAAGCCATCAGGAGCCACGAAGTCATATTCCGGAGCTGCAGCTGTCACCTTCTTAATCACATCCTCAAGCACAGCATTGTCGGGGAATGCAAAGAACACCGGCTCAACGTTGGCATTATTCACCTTCACATGCTTCATGCGATCATCCTCCTTGTCGCGGCGAGTGAGCTCATGTTTCTTGATTACACCGTTAACATAGTCGTGAACGCTCGCAGCAAGCACAATGCCATACTGTGTACGCCCTTCCATTGTTTGGGCATATATATAGTAGTGATTCTCGTCGTCCTGCACCAACCAACCGTTACGACGGAACGCGGTGAAGTTCTCCAACGCCTTGTCGTAGACACGCGGGTCATGCTCGTCGGTACCGGGAGCGAAATCTATCTCAGGCTTGATAATGTGATACAACGATTTTTCATTGCCTTCAGCCTCTTTGCGGGCCTCCTCTGAATTCAACACATCGTAGGGTCGCGATGCAACCTGTTCTACAAATTCTTTCGGGGGACGAATCCCTCTAAACGGTTTTACTTTTGCCATTTGGTATTATGTTTTCTATGGTTTTTAAATTCGCTTATTCACTTAGCAACGCAACTCGCGCCATAATCACGCTCAGCTGCGACACTCATCGGCCACAAAATTATAAAAACGCATCTAATTCGCAAAATAACTGAATATGCTCTTTAACCTAAAAATGCATTTTTCGTTGCTGTGGATAAAACCGCCACCAAAATTCGGGCGAAACAGCCCCATTAGGCCAACTTTCCCGAAGAGGACACCACACTCCGATTTCAGCCGTTTTCAGGCAAAAACCGGGGTTCAACAGCCCCTCAAGGGCCGAAAAAAGCCCTCAAATGCACAAAAATGCATATTTTTCGGAATTTTTTGGCCAAAACCCTTGCCAATTCAAAAATAATGCGTACCTTTGCAACGCAAACGACAAAACGGGGTATCAAGCGAGATACTAACCAAGGTTGCAAAGTTGAAATAATATGCGAAAATAGCTCAGTTGGTAGAGCACGACCTTGCCAAGGTCGGGGTCGCGGGTTCGAGTCCCGTTTTTCGCTCTCTGAATGATAGTTCCTTTAAATACTGAAAAATCAAGCCTTCGCTTGAAGCCTTCGAGATAGAAATGCGAAAATAGCTCAGTTGGTAGAGCACGACCTTGCCAAGGTCGGGGTCGC
>CAZDIC010000241.1:0-1823 GCA_964505395.1 uncultured Alistipes sp.
GGTGTCAACTTCTCAACCGACACCCGCACCATCGACCGCTGGCTCATCGCCAACCCCAACTAAACCGAGCCCCACGGAAACTCCATCCGCAAGCACGTGCAAGCGTTATAAATCACATCGTGCGATAGCATCGAATAACATTAGCCACAAGCAATGGCGCGAACCCATTTGCTTGTGGCTAATATATAGAGAGATGTGTCAATAGGCTTACTCAGAGATGTGTAAATCCGGGTCGTGCCCATCACCGTTATCAACCGTGTGGAATGTGGCTAATCCTTCAAGCAGGATAATGGCACCACATATACGCCGTCAGGACGCTTGATGGCATAATTACCAACAGCTGTGAGCACCATCATAAATGATGGCTCTCTCATGCGTGTGGTATCTATTTTCTTAGAGAGTTTAATGAGGTTATCTGCTCCTTCATTAATCAACTTATCGCCACCGAGTTTCACCTCAATCAACCCATAGTCGCCATTGCGCAGATGCATAACAGCATCGCACTCCAAACCATCTTTGTCGCGATAATGATAGACTCGGCCATTTAGAGCATCTGCGAAAACACGCAAATCTCTGATACACATACATTCAAATATAAAACCGAATGAGTTGAGATCATTGATCAAATCTTTGGGGCCAAGACCTAAGGCCGCTACAGCTATCGACGGGTCAATAAAATAACGTGTGTCGCTTGTGCGTATCGCCGACTTGCTTCTCAGATTCGGATTCCAAGCAGGCAAATCTTCAACCACAAATATCAATCGCAGAGCATTGAGATATGCACTCACCGTGCGGTCGTCAAAGGTGGCGTTTTCGTTTGCTTTGATGTCTGCACAAATGGCTGATAGAGGTGATTGTGTGCCCTGCAGTCGTGCATATGAGCGCATAATGCGCGCCACGCGATCCGGATTGCGCAACACTCCGTCAACTCGCTGAATATCGGTGTTTACAACCGCATCAAAATAGTCTGTAGCACGGTCTAACGCAATCTGTGGTTCTTGAAATGTGGCACGAGGCCAGCCGCCTCGGCAAACCAGGAACGCAATCTGCTCCAAATTCGTATTGTTTATGGCTGACTGTTCAACACCATCGAATAGGAGCTTTAAACTTATCGCGCCTGACGAGTCGCCTGACTCCCACAACGTCATTGGGCGCATACGTATCCTTCCAATGCGACCGATGCCGGTGTGCATCACCTTCTTTTCCTCCTCACCGATCAAAGGTACAGCAGAGCCTGTAAGAATAAATTGCCCTTCCGTATTGCGATGATCAACGGTGAATCGCACGGCATCCCAAAGTTGCGGGGCTATTTGCCATTCATCAATCAGACGCGGAGTGTTTCCTTCGAGCAACAATCCGGGGTTTATACTTGCCGTTGTGATATTGGTTTGCTTGGATGAGGGGTCATCCATAAATAGTACACTATTGGCGTGTTGCTCGGCAGTAGTAGTTTTGCCGCACCATTTGGGACCTTCAATCATAACCGCACCCATACCCTGTAATTTCTTTTGCAGGATAGCATCCACTACTCTTGGCTTGTAATTAGCTTTAGTCATGATAATCAGTTGTTTATTCACCTGCAAATATAAGTATTTTTCTTGAATTGTACCAAATGGCGGAAATCCAATGTACTAAATGTCGGAATTTCAATGTACCAAATAGCGGAAATCCAATGTGCCAAATGGCGGCCCATTCTACACCCAAAAGTGGCTCGATTCAAGACTGAAATAAAGATTTGCGGATATGCGAAAAATGTTGTTATTTTGCTGTAGGAAAATGTAAGGCAAGCGTTTACGGAAACGTTCAGCAACAAGTCGTAAACA
>CAZDIC010000242.1:0-1814 GCA_964505395.1 uncultured Alistipes sp.
GCGGGAATTTTGATGCCCACGCCCACACGATATTCCTTGTCGAACGACCATCCGGTGTAAGGATAGATGGTTTCAGAGGCATCGACATAGCCAATGTCGCGAGTTGATTCGGCGGCTGACGCCGACGCGCTTCCTGCCAATGCTGTGCCGCCGGCTACAGCTATGGCAATCAGGTAATTGCGTAATGTTGAATCCATAAGATTGCTAAGTATTAACAAGTTTTCTTGAATTTGATGGAGTTATGACCACAAAATTACACTTTTTATCGCTAAAACTCAGCAATTAGTCGAAAAAAATTTCGTCAGCCGTCGCGTTTGGTCTTGAAATAAAGTTGCGCGGAATTGATGATGTTTTGCCAGGCAATGTAAGCCGCCGGGGCAATGGAACTGATGGGGTTGAGAAATGTCAGTGCCATCCAAATGGCAAGCACGGTGTTTTTCTGCCCCAAACCTTGCGCACCGGCAATCCTGTCGCCATATCTACGCCCGAGTTTGCGACCAATCACAAATTGAGCCACACAAACCACGGCAGCACCCACGGCGAGAATAATCATATTTGGAATTTTCGATGCCGGTTCACGCATCATGAAGCTCACCGCACGTCCCACGACCACAATCAGCGATATGGCCCAGAGATAGAACGACAAGCCGGCATGGTCGGCAAGCTTATGGTGAGCCTTGGGGGCAAGAGCGCGCAGCGCCATGGCAATCACCAGCGGGCTGATAATCAGCGGAACCACCTTGCGGCAGATGGTGAGAAACGTGGGGAAGAAATCCACGGTTTGGCTTCCCATCACGGTGAAGAATATCGGCGCGGTCACAGCCACAGTGAGATTGCTCACAATGGAATATGTGGCAAGGCGCGGCACACTGCCGCCGAGCATACCCACAATCACCGGAGCAGCAGTGGCGGTGGGGCAAAACACGCAGATGAACAGACCTTGAGCCACGTCGACGTCGAGCGGACGCAACACAGCATACAAAGCCAATGCGCCAAGCACCTGCACCGCAAGCAGCGACCAACTCAGTGCCGTGATTCTAAACTCTTTGTGGCTCACCTTGCAGAAGGTGAGCAGCAGCATAGCAAAGATTAACAAAGGTGCCGCCCAATCCATTGCATCCATATAGTTGTGAAAGACAACGCCTATCAACATTGCTATTGGCAACATCCACGGTTTCAGGCGGCGACGAATTTCTGAAGCTTTCATGACCGCAAAGTTATACATTATTTCTGTAATAGCATAAAAAATTTTTTTAGTGATGCAGTAAACAATTTTATAGGTTTATGTGTTTGAAAAATTGTAATTAAGACTCCACCCATACCTATTGTAAAAACATACTAAAATACTGATTTTAACCTGAACGAGTTTAAAGAACTCGATCTCACCAAAATTTGAAGACACGATATGATTACGACAAAGCACATTAACGACCTCTATCGTAGATATCGCAACAAACCCGGCAACATTGAAGAGCGAAATCTTCCGCTATTGACCCACTACGCTCTCGACACCTCTGCCATGAATCTCGACGGCAACCACGTCGTGTTCAACAATATGGACAACAAGTCGCCCCTCCACAGCATCGATGTGGACCGCATCCACGCTGTGGTTGACTTCGACGACGACATAGCCATAGTGCTACGCGCCAGCATTGTCTTTGTCAACAAACACACCTTCCACACCCGCATTCACATCCGCCCCAACCCCAAAGGCATATTCAACCATCTGCGCTACTTCCTCGAAAAATAATTCCAAAAATTCCCGAAAATTGGGCGCCGTGAATGGATGTTTTTTCAAAAAAGTGTTGTAACTT
>CAZDIC010000243.1:0-1800 GCA_964505395.1 uncultured Alistipes sp.
TGATTAACATCCATTTTATCAAAAGTATCTCAACAAAGAATCTACCAACGATAAATAATGGTACCAACAATTTTGTGCATATCACAAGACAACCACTCAAAGCACAGCGAGGCGTTGCTCCGCGCTGTGCTTTGAGTGCTAATATGGGTGGCATAACACTGACCACTAAGATACCCGCATGACCACCAAGATACCCTCATGAACTATTTTTACCATCATTGCACGAAGTTGCGCATCCGACAACAATTGGCGCTATTTAAGCATATTTAACACTCATACAACACCTCGATGCTGTAATTTTGCAACCGAAATATGCCACTTCAAACCTATCGGCTACTACCACGGTGAACAAACATCGGTTTTCTACAACCGGAAACTTTAATTCGCTGTCTCGCAACATAAATTGCCGACTGCGATATGCGTAGGGTTCATATCGTGCTTACCAGACTAAAATCTTTTAACATAAAATCATCATTATCATGAGATTTACAAAACCACTCATTATCACACTTGCTTGTGCTGCAATCGGTGCAGGCATTACATCCTGCGACACAACCGACGAGAAGGATGTTGTTGTGTCGTTCAAATCATTTCCACAAGAACAACGATTAAACGGCACTGTGCAGACCATCGACCGCAATGAGCCGTGTGTACCGGGCAAAGTTGTTGCTACCGACAACGGCTATCTCGTTTTTATGTATGAAAGCGAATATTTCTTGTCCGTAACCGATTTAAATTTCAAGGAGGTCGCAAGGGTGGCACACAAGGGAAACGGCCCCGGTGAGGTAACCGGAGTCGGTACATTCGGTCAAAAGCTGAATGAGGATGGCTTATACTCAGTGTTTGATCACAATGCATTTGTTTTGTATGGATACAACCCTGAAAGCAACGCACCTCTGAAGGAAATTACACATTTCCCGAACGAATTTAAGGCTTATGCGCCATGGAAACTCGTACAATTGAAAAACGGAAGTTACATGGCTCCGAGAGGCGACTTCAAATATGGCACCATATTGTATGACCCGGCAGCCGGTACAACCACCGAGCTTCCCATCGGCCTTACCGGCATTGACGAACAAAATCCAATCACCGCGGCCGTGTCAAAGCACATTCTCAATTACTCTCCAAAAAATGGCATCATAGCAGAACTGTACGGTTCTACACCTGTGATTATCTTACGTGATGAAACAGGTGCAATTGTTCGCACTATTACGTTTGATGACCTGATAGCACAAAAGGATGAATATGGCAACCCGATGGATATCTTCAATGATGTAATTCTAACCGACGACTATATTTGGCTGCTTTATGGCGATTACGAATTATCGAAGGATGCACATGTGTTGGTTATGTCGTACAAGGGTGAGCCAAAGGCCAACTACGTAATCCCGTTCACATCGGGCATTTCCCTTGATGTAAAGCGTAAGTTGATTATATCGGTTGACCCGAACAACGAAGAAGCACCGATTGTGACCTACAAGGTCGACAAACTCTAATCGCAGATAAAATAATAATTTGTGACTTCGAAAAAAAGTCGACCACACGAAACACAGCGAGGAGCATTGCCTCGCTGTGCTTTCACCTTAATAACGCTCTATTATCTATGCACGATGAAAACTTGTAACTACATTTACATTCTCGCACTAATTCAGCGTGCCAATATGGCAACATATTCATGATATTCTGAGCATTTATGCGAAACACTTATAGTTTTTTTTTAATTTTGCATGTCAAACAGGAATGTACTTATAGATATTTTTCCGTGTGTGCACTGATGCTGTATATTGACTTTATTCAAAA
>CAZDIC010000244.1:0-1793 GCA_964505395.1 uncultured Alistipes sp.
TGTTCATGCCGGATACCGATGAGCCTTTATCTCCGAAATAGTGTGTGTCGTTGCTGTATCTGTCGATAACTTCATTGGTCTCGGCGTTGCGGTCGGTTGTGTAGAAACCGGCCCAAGTGCTGTTGCTGCCCGAACCGTATGACAGCATTGAAATTGAGCTGTCCTGCCCAACGAGTTTGTAGATAGCTGCTTTTAGCTCTGCGCCCGATTTGCCTTGTAGCGAGGCATAGTAAGCGAGAGGAATTTCGGCTGATGCCGATAGGGCCGCTGACACAGTTAGCAATGCCAGTGCGGTTCGTAGGAACTGTAGACGTTTCATGTATGTGAATTTTAGTTGTTTTTTGAAATCTTATATGTAAGTAGACTCAAGTGCAAATGTAATAATTATATTGGATATTAAGGGTGTTTGGGGTGTGAAAAGTGAGAAATTTATTAACTTTGCATAAGGAGGGCTGAAAATTAAAGACTGATGAAAGAATTAAAGACAGAGCCACGAATTAACGTTGGTATAATGGATGGCGCAAGTATAGAATTTGCTCTGTTGGGGCGGTTTGAGGTGTTTGATGGAACCGACATTGTTGCCGATGTTGTTGAGGGTAACCAGGTGGCTGTAATGGATGCCGGTGTGATATTATGGCACGGGTGTCGATATCGACAGTTGCGTTTTGTGCCTATGACACTCGGTTGCCGTTTTGAATTGAAGGCTGTGACCATTGGTGTGCATTTTCATTGGGAACGTTGCGAGAATCAGCAATTTGCCGGCACATTGCGTCTGGAACCCAAATGGAGCGACACTTCGCATATGGTTGCCATTAATGACATAGCGGTAGAGGAGTATCTGAAGAGTGTAATCTCCTCGGAGATGAGTGCAGAAGCTTCCGAGGCTTTGTTGAAGGCTCATGCAGTGGTGTCGCGTAGCTGGCTGTTGCGCCAGTTGGCCGACAAAGGAAAGCATGTGGCAGCCGAATTGGGCGGTTGGCATCGTGCTGAGGTTGATGGTCGGGAGGTGGACGAACTGACACGTTGGTATGACCGTGAGGACCACACCCAGTTTGATGTGTGTGCCGACGACCATTGTCAGCGCTATCAGGGGGTGACCCGACAGACGTCGCCAACTGTGGGCGCTGCTGTAGATGCCACACGTGGTATGGCATTAACATGGCAAGGTGAGGTGTGTGATGCTCGTTTCTCGAAATGCTGTGGAGGCGTGAGCGAACTATTTGAAAATTGTTGGGAGGATACTCCTCATCCTTACTTGGAACGTGTGGTTGACCGACCGCAGGGTGGCGATACCGATTTTTGTGACACAACCGATGAGTCGGTGTTGCGACAGGTGCTCAACAGCTACGATCGTGAAACCAACGATTTCTATCGCTGGTCGGTCACCTACACCGCTGCCGAACTGTCGCAGCTGATAGCACGCAAGTCGGGTATTGATTTCGGTGTCATTAAGTCGATACGGCCGTTAACGCGAGGCGTTTCGGGGCGCATCACGCGTTTGCTGATCGAGGGCGAGAAGCGCACGGCTATTGTCGGCAAAGAGTTGGAGATTCGTCGATGGCTGTCGGAAAGCCATTTGCGTAGTTCCGACTTTGATGTGTCGTTTGACGACAACCGTGTTCGATTGAGTGGAAAAGGGTGGGGGCATGGTGTTGGCTTGTGTCAGATAGGCGCTGCTGTGATGGGCGTCAAGGGATATGACTACACCGAAATTCTTCATCACTATTTCCCGAAAGCAGAACTAACAAAACTGTATTAAACCATGAATATGCAACGAATGAATGGAAAAAGTA
>CAZDIC010000245.1:0-1782 GCA_964505395.1 uncultured Alistipes sp.
GGAGAAGAAGCTGTTGAAGTCGTGCTTGAAGACCACACCGACACCCTGGGTGGTGAGGGCGGTGCGGAGGTAATAGTTTTGGTCGTTGTAGCGGTTATAGGCTTTCAGACGCCATGTGCCGGAGCGCACTAACAGGTATTCCAAATCGAAGTCACCAACAAACTGCGACACGTTCATGGCGTTATCGCGATAGCCAAAGTTACCGTTAAACAGCAGGCGGTTATTTAACAGGCGCGACGAAAGTGCCACATCAACCTCAACATCGGAGAAGTCGCCGCGGTCGCTTCGGAAGGTGGGCGCAATGTTCCAATTCTCGGAAATCTGGCCCAGCACGCTGCTCAGCTGCGAGGAGATGGTTGATGATGCCACCGACATAAGTTGATTTCCCTTGGTGGTTGATGCCATATACTCAGGCGTGTAGAAACGGTTGAGCGCCAACAGATAGATAATCTGACGGTTCATCATATCATCGGTGCTGATAATTGACTTCACCTTGCGATAGACATCGGTGTTAAGTGTGGGGAACTCAAGGTCGAAGCCGATTTGCGGCTGACGCATATCACCGGTAACATTAAGGATGGCATGCACCGGCACATTCGTGCGGTTCAAATCCTGGTCGGTGAGGAACGACTCGTCGAGGTCGCTCAAATTTGCATTAAGCGAGTAAGCGGCACGGATGTTGAGTTGTGCCGAATACGGGTCACCTTGGAAAGCGATTGAGCTGCCCGACTCGATTGTAAACTCCTTAATGATTATATCTTGGAGAGTAAAGTTATAGTCGCCACGGTCGAGGGTGTAGGTGCCATACATGCGCAAATCGTTGTTAGCCGAGCCGTAGTCCATGCGCAGATGGCCGCTACCGTAGGCACGTATGCGGTCACCGCCCACAGGGTCCATCACGAGGTTGATCTGTGCTTCGGGGGTTACACGCATCTGCAGAGAGATGTTGTAGTCGGAAGCCTCATCCTCGTTGGCGGCATCAATTTTTGCCTTCAAGCGATTAACCACGCTCATTGAAATTTCCTCGTCGGTCAGGTCGGTAGCTTTGCTTTCCGGCTCACCGTTTTTGTTACGGAAAGTCAGGAATGAATATTCATCGGCCACCTGTTGGTCAGACAGCACAAAGGTGAACGTCGACTTCGGTGCCGTTGACATATCCACACCGATATCCACCACTCCGGGGCCACCTTTCACAAAGGCCGACCCGTTGCCGTAAATTTTACCATACCAGAGCGGGTTTTCACGCGGAGTTTCGTTATACGACAGGAAGTTTTGCGCTCCGGTCACACTAAATTCAAATGTAGGCTCCTTGAAATACTTGTGGCGCACCCAACCGTTGAGTTTGGCCGTGTGCCCCTCGGTGTCGCCGATAGTGATGTTTGAAAGGTCGATTAGCCCCGGGCGGAAATGCACCGAATCGTTGGCTGTGTAGTAGGTGTTTGTGAAATTTACCTTCAATTTCAGGTCGTGGGCAAGCACATCACCTTCAAGGTCGATGCACTTGAAGGTGCCGAACAAGCGAGCACGTCCCGAGCCCTTGCCCGAGATATCCGATGCAAACGCCTCCATGTAGGGTTGCATGAATCCCACATTGGCATGGTCAACATTAAACGTTATATCCAATGAATCGCGCATGGGGTAAATTGCACCGTTAATCCAAGAGCGATGGCCCGTTTCATGGTCGATCTGCGCATCAAGGGTGATGCCGCTTGTTTCCATATCCCAGTGGCTCTTTACAATGGCATCGCCAAGCACCACCTTGTTATATCCGATACCCTTGAC
>CAZDIC010000246.1:0-1782 GCA_964505395.1 uncultured Alistipes sp.
CTGAAATGTTCATCAACAACTTCAAGAAGTTTGAACACAACGAAGCCGGTAAGGCCCTCGTTGCTGCAGGTCCCCAGCTCTAATAAGCCCGACCACCCCAACAGTCTAACCGCTGTTGTCAACCATAAAGAGAGCCTTAGCGCATCGGCGCTAAGGCTCTCTTGCTATTTTCCCCACCCCGATTGCCGCTCGGGGAGAACCCTTTGATTTTATTTGGTATGATTAATAAAATCGTGAGGCGTAGTGATTTTATTTGGTACGATTAATAAAACTGCTGTGAGCGGTGATTTTGTTTGGTACGATTAACAAAACCTTAATTTGTTGGCGTTTTATTTGGTACGATTAATAAAATTGGTTATATTTGCGGCATGGAAATCATATCAAGGGAAATATACATTGCTCATATCCAGCGGTTTCTGAACAAGGGTATGATGATTGCACTTACAGGTCAACGACGTGTAGGTAAGAGTTTTGTGCTTCGAGAGTTGGCCGATGCCATAAGGGAACAATCTCCCGAAGCTAACATCGTGTATATAAATAAGGAGAAAAAGAAATTTGATAATCTCAAGAATGATTCCGATCTATCGAGCTATCTGTCGGATAAATTCCATGTCGGCGCCGACAATTATCTGCTTATTGATGAGGTGCAGGATATTGTAGGGTTTGAAAACACGCTACGAAGCCTCAACGCCGATGATGAATGTCAGATTATTATTACCGGAAGTAATGCAAAAATGCTCTCCTCCGAATTGTCGACATATCTTGCCGGCAGGTATATCGACATTCACATTCAAAGCCTTTCATATCGAGAATTTTTGCGATTCCATAACCTGCAAGATTCCACCGATAGCCTGAATAAATATTTGAATTTTGGCGGTTTGCCTCACCTTTATCGCATTGGACTTGAAAATGAGGATATGGTGTGGGAGTATGAGCGTAATATATACAACACCATTGTGCTCAAGGATGTGGTGCAACGCGAGGGGCTTCGCAATGTGACCTTGTTTGAGAACTTAATGGCGTTCATAAGCGACAATACAGGCCAACTAATCTCGGCCAATTCGCTTTCAAAGTATCTGAAATCGCAACGTGTTGAACTAACGCCTCTGTCAGCGATAAACTATCTGAGGTCAGCATCCAATGCGTACATTATAAATAAGGTGCCTCGCTACGACATTCAAGGCAAACGATTACTCGAAAGCAACGACAAATATTATTTTGAGGACCTTGGCTTGCGCAATCTTCTGGTGGGAAGCAACCGTATCGGCGATATTGAAAAGGTGATGGAAAACGCGGTGTACCTGCACCTTAAGAATCTCGGATACAAAGTGACCGTTGGCACATTGCCAAATGGGGAAATTGACTTTGTGGCTCAGAAGCAAGATGTTACTTGCTACATTCAAGTTTCATATTTGTTAGCCGATGCTGCCACTATAGAGCGTGAGTTTGGGAACCTAATGAAAATTCAGGATAATTATCCAAAGTATGTGGTGTCAATGGACCCCATTAGCAAAGCTCAAAGTTATAAAGGAATAACGCAGTTGTCGCTACGCGAATTTCTTCTATCCGACTCTTTTTAGCTGTTGAGGAGGGCGAGGGCATGGGCGCGGCCGGCGTTGATGAGCGCGGGGACGTGGGCATCGGAGTTGACCAGCAGGGTTACTCCGGCTTGGCGCAAGCGTTCAATGAGGCGTGGCGCCGGGAAGATGCGGCCGGCGGTTTCCCAGGCCTTGGTGTTGATTTCCACCACTACACCCGAAGCTATGGCATGGTCGACAAGCG
>CAZDIC010000247.1:0-1763 GCA_964505395.1 uncultured Alistipes sp.
CAACACTTTTAATGTTGGGGTCCTGGGTTCGAGCCCCAGGCGGGTCACTCTAAAAGTAGAATCGTCGAGAGCAGCCGCTCTTGGCGATTTTTTTTGCATGAAAATATTTGCACACTCCAAAGATTTTCATTTACTTTGCCGCAGTCAAGACCGCAACTTGTTCATCAAAGTGGTTATTTTCTTATTTAATTGGTGCATCTAAGCCCGTGTCTAGTATTTGAGATTCTGCTCTAGACCATTAACCACTCCAACAATTTCGGTCTTGATTTATCGATAAAACAAGTCCACAAACAAACGATTATGCATCTCATCAACGACAACATACAAAAAATCGTTGCTCTATGCCGGAAGCACAACGTGAAGAAGTTGTATGCTTTTGGTTCAATTCTGACATCAAGATTTAATGAAGAAAGTGATGTTGATATTTTGGTGGACTTCAATTCCGAGATAGACCATAACAATTATGCCGACAACTACTTTGATTTTTATCATGCTCTAAAAAAAATATTCAATAGAGATGTTGATCTAGTGGACGAGACGACTATTAAGAACCCTTACTTCAAAGAAGAACTGGACGAAACAAAGAAACTTATATATGGATAGAAAAATCAAGAAATTTGATTTACTTTGCCACTGTCAAGACCGCAACAAACCGCATCAATGACGCACCCCAAAATGTAGGGGTCGGATGTATCCGACCCGCAAGGATACGTCACGTTCGTGAAAATGCGTCGTCGCGGGCGGGCGAGATACATCTCGCCCCTACAGGTAAGGTAAGTGGTTAATTTATAATCTGATAGAGAATTTGTAGAATTATGCAAGCAAAATTCATCATAGCATTATTAGCCGCCGCAACGACGGCATATGCCGAAGAGAACATATTTATTCCGGCAGCTCCGGATTACGACAATGAACTTATGTGGCACACCGAGCTGAACGACACCACCGGACAGGGTGCCGACGTGTTTTATGTGGTATCCACATGGGAATTTGACTGGAAAGATGGAGTGGGGCGCACGAGCCACTACGCTGACCCTTGGAGCGACAAGCATCGCGGCGACATGAATATTGAGCAGAGCAAAGTGGCTGAGTATATGGCGGATGGCAACAATTTTTATGCGCCATATTACCGACACATCACTCTCGACTCGTGGGCAACGCTCAATGAGGACACCATTGCCGCCAGAGCTGCACTGAGCATGGCAGACGTGAAGCAGGCGTTTGATTGGTTTCAAGCCCACCGCGACACTTCGCGCCCGTTCATCCTTGCCGGGTTCTCGCAAGGCGGTAAAGGTGTGGTGGAACTGATAAAGCACATCGACGATGACACGATGCAAAATCTTGTGGCAGCCTACGTGCTGGGCTACAAGGTGACACCTGCCGACACCACAGAGTGCCACCGCTTTCATGCGGCACAAGGTGCCGACGACCTTGGTGTTACCATATGCTACAACACGGTGAAGGACGTGAGCTACATTAAGCCGGTGGTGTCGGCACCCTGCGTGATGTGTATCAATCCCGTGAACTGGCGCACCGACTCGGTGCCCGCCATGCTTGCCGACAGCATCACGGTGACCATGTCGCCGCAACACAATGTGTTGGTAGCCACAGGATATGCAGCCACGGAATATCCCAACATTCTGAACATACTCAACGTGGGCGACATCCACGGCTGCGAGCCGTGGCTCTACAGCGAATGTCTGCGCCGAAACATGGCACTGCGCGTGCGCCGTTGGCACGAGCAGCACCAATAAAGTCACAGC
>CAZDIC010000248.1:0-1761 GCA_964505395.1 uncultured Alistipes sp.
GCTTTTTTATTAAATTTATTTGCTTTTTTCAATTAAAATTTATTATCTTTGCCATACCAAACTATTATTCCGTCACATTTAAATACATAAACTCTATAATTAACTCAAAATTCATTCGTCACAGCCATGTTTAAGCTAAAAGACTTCATTCTGCCTGTAGCGGTGTTTGCCATGCTTCAGTTTCCACCGGGAGCAGAAGCAGCATATGCTCCAAGCCACGGTGATCAAGTTACGCTCACGGCATCAACATCAAACGCAAGTAAACCCACCGCAGCCAAAACTAATGTAGCCAAGCCCGACCAAGAGTCGGCCGACGTGTTTGTGCAGCCCGAAAGCAGCAAACCTGTCGATGATTACACCGTTAACACCTATCGTCGAGTCAACATCACCATTGGCGCATTGCTGGTGATATCCATTGCAATTTTGGTTAACCTTCTGGTGCTTTATCGCAAAAACCGTCGCCTTAACAGCCGCCTCACCAAACTCAACAAAACGCTGATTCGCGAGCGCAACAATCTGCGCGCCGCGCAAGCCGACCTTATCCGCGCTCGCAATAAAGCTCTCTCGGCCGAAAACCGCAAAACACAATTGGTCAACTATGTGAGCCACGAAATTGTGACTCCGCTCAACACCATTGTGCAATATTCGCAAATGATCATTGAAGCCATCGACGAGGACAAACGCAATTATCTCGAAGATTTTGCCGACGTGGTGCGCATCAACACCAAGATGCTCCAAACTCTGGCCAACGACGTGCAGGAAATCAACGCCCTCGAGTGCAACGAACTTCCGCTTAACATTGTGCCCTCGTCAGTGCTGAAAATCTGCAAAGCCGCTGTGGATAGCGTCAAACCCGAAATCAAAAACGAAAAAGTAAAACTCATTTTCCCTCAATCAGAGTCCGACGATTACACAATAGCCACCGACCCGCTTCGTGTGGAAACCATGCTTATTAATCTGCTGTCAAACGCCGTGAAGTTCACCGACGAGGGAACGGTGGAACTCAGTTATGATGTGAACCGCTCAAATCACACCATCACATTCTCGGTTACAGATACCGGACCCGGCATTCCGCAAGGAAAGGACGATGAAATATTTGAGCGGTTCAGTAAACTCAATCCCGAAACCGAAGGCCACGGCCTGGGATTGCCAATATGCAAATTAGTGGCTCAACTTCTGGAAACGGATGTGATGCTTGACCGCACCCACCTAAATGGCGCCCGCTTCCACTTCACTTTGCCCATAGACAAGAAAACTCAAGTCCAAGAGCAACCTCAAGAGGTGGAGGCTACGATAAGCTAAGCATCCTCAATATGGGTCGACGAGCTCGCTCAGCCACGTCGGCCGGCACCTCAACCTGAGGTGCGAGATTCTCTAAACACGCTGCAATTTTTTGTAGCGTGTTTAATTTCATATATGAGCAATCATTGCAGGCACAAGTGCTGTCGGCCGGAGGTGCGGGAATGAAAGTCTTGCCGGGACACTTCTTCTGCATCTCATGCAGAATGCCGCTCTCGGTGGCCACAATGAATTCTTCGCCTGCTTCAGCCTCGGTGGCCGCCTTGAGCAGAGCCGCTGTGGACCCCACCACGTCGGCCATCATAATCACGGCCTTCTTGCACTCCGGGTGAGCCAAAATTTTTGCCTTGGGATGCTCCTTTTTCAGCTCAATAATCTTCTCCACCGAGAACTGCTCATGAACGTGACAGGCGCCATCCCAGAGCACCATATTGCGCCCTGTGGTGGAGTTGATGTAGTTGC
>CAZDIC010000249.1:0-1729 GCA_964505395.1 uncultured Alistipes sp.
TTGGCTTCGGACTGCAATGGTGGTGGATTGCTGTGGCTGCAATTGCCGTGATGGCAACCTTTGTGTTGGCTTATAATGCAGTGGAAAGGCCGTTGCATACCATACAAACCGGCATATATTTGTTGCGTGAGCAAGACTTCTCAAGCCGGTTGCGCGAAGTGGGGCAGGCCGATGCCGACAAAGTGGTGCATCTGTTCAACGACCTTATGGGCACCATGAAAGCCGAACGACTTAAAAGTTTGGAACAAAATGACTTTCTGCGTAAGGTGATACACGCATCGCCAATGGGGATTGCCATCTGTGACGTCGATGGCAAAATCATTGACACGAATCCGGCATTTAACGCAATGTGCAACAGCACAATGTGCAAAATGTTTGAATCTCTGGTAGATGGTGAATCGCAGGTGTTCCGTTCCGGGCAATCGCAGATTTTTCGTTGCACACGCAGCTACTTCATGGAGCGCGGATTCAAACGCCCGTTCTATCAAGTGGAGCGTCTAACCGACGAAATTTTGAAGGCGGAAACGGCTATCTTCAATAAGATTGTGCGCACCATGGGCCATGAGGTTAACAACACTCTCGGCAGTGTGACTTCTGTGTTGCAAACGCTTGAGGATATGCACACTGATGATGAATTTGTGATGTCAACATTGCGCAGTTCGATAGATAGCTGTAACAAGTTGGGCTCGTTTGTGAAGGGCTATGCAGATGTAGTAAAACTGCCGCAAGCTCACCTTGTGCGCACCGACCTTAATCACCTCGTTACCGAAGCTTTGCCGGGATTGAGCCATCTGGCACCGACAAATATCAGCGTTCGTACACACCTATGCGCACAACCGACGTATGCCGATATTGACGTCATGCTTTTCGAGCGAGTGCTCGTCAATGTCGTCAAAAATGCGGTCGATAGCATTGGCACGCGCGAGGGTGAAATTGTCATATCCACAGATGCTCATTCGCTCTGTGTTACTGATGACGGACCCGGTATATCAGCGGAGAATGCGTCAAAACTCTTCACACCGTTTTTCTCTACGAAACACCAAGACCGAGGCCTCGGCTTGATGCTCGTCGCCGATATCTTGCGTAAGCACGGTGCCGAATATTCACTAACCACCGTTGACACGCACACCACCTTTGCTATTACATTCCCATGAGCACAGCAGACTTCTGTTATTGTGCTGATACTTCTATAAAATCTTTTACATAATTCATTCAATAGCTATGCGTAAGACATTCATTATTTTTACCGTGATTGTAGCGGGCTGTTCAACACTTTCCGCACGTAACATCGTGGGTAAAGTCGTTGCTGAAGATGACTCAACAGCCGTTGTTGGCGCTATATGTGAACTAAAAGTGAAAAACTCGGTGATTGCTAAAACCGTAACCGACAACAACGGTGCATTTGCAATTGATGTTAAGAGTAAAGCCGGTGCCGGCCTCGTGGTTTCAATGACCGGATTCAGTCACACCGACATTCTCATCCCCGAAGGCTCGAAAAACATTGACCTTGGAACGCTATATCTCAGCAGTAACACTCAACTTGGTGAAGTAACAGTTAGTGCAACCCATGTGATGGATGGGAAGGACGGGCGTACAATTGTGATACCATCGGCCTTGGATGTTAAAGCGTCGGAATCGACATTGAGCCTATTCGACAAGTTGCCGTTGCCGGGGCTCAACACAAACAAGATGACTCGTACAATAAGTGTTGACGGTGGTAGCCCGGTGA
>CAZDIC010000250.1:0-1725 GCA_964505395.1 uncultured Alistipes sp.
GATGTCTAACATTTTCGACAGCAAAATTGCATCATTTTGCGGTTATGGCAAGTGTAAGGTAAGGTCTCGGTAAACGACTTGGAAATATACGCAGGCGTATAAATCTTATAATCAATAAAATGCGAATTTATAATTTGACTGCTCGGTAAATGCTGTTTGCTGTATATGCATTGCATAAATAGCCTGATTCTTGCCGTTTTCGTCGGTTTTTCGTAACTTTGTGCCGTATTTTTAAGATTTACACCTGTTATGGCGCGAATTTTATTGCTCCTCACACTTGCAATATTATGTCTGCCAACTGTTTGGGCCGACGAGAACCAATTGGAGCAACTTGACTATGAATTAAGCATACGCGACACGTATGTACAACGTAGAAATAATCAAATTGACAGCTTGCGACAGCTGTTGGTGGGCGAAACATCGTTGCAACGGCAGTATGAACTGACAGATGATATGCGTTCGCTTTATATGGTGTTTCGTTCCGATTCGGCAATGAATTGCGTTAATCGGTGCGAAGCATTGGCGCGTAAAATCAAATATTCCGAGGGTATTGTGCGCGCTCAAATAGGACGTGCTTATTTGTTGGCTACATCCGGGATGTTTGGCGAGGCTGAGAGTGTAATAGAATCAGTAGGTAGTGCAAACCTGTCGGATGAGGGAAAGTTTATTTACTATCGCACCAAGGCGTGGATAAACTATACTCAAGAAAGCTATGTTGACGGTTCCGAGTTCGCGAAACAGTATCATAAAGAGGCATTTATCTATATGGATTCCATGACGATGTATATTGATAAAACTTCCGGCGATGGTCTCTATTGGCTTGCAATGCGTAGTAAATATATCGGCAACTTGGTTGAGGCTGAACAATACTTCTGTCAAAGTTTGGAGAAATTGCAGCCCGACACGCGAGTGTATGCTTCAGCGGCATGTGGATTGGCATTGCTGTATCAAACACAGAAGCAGTATGACAAATATGAGTATTGGATAATCAAGTCGGCAATTACCGATCAACATTGCGGGTTTAAGGAAAACTTTGCCCTTCAGTCGTTGTCGGAATATCTTGCTACCGAAAAGAATGATAAGGTTCGAGCCAATCGTTATATGTCGATAGCACTTGAGGATGCGATTTTTTATAATAATCGATTACGTTTGACGCAGATTGCTCGCAAATTTCCCGATGTGGTTTACTCCTACCAGCAGATGGAGGACACCCGCTCGCGTCAGCAATTGTTTATTATCAGCATCATTTCCATTCTGTCGGTAGGCTTGATTGTGGCGCTCTACTACCTGCGCAAGGAGATTGTTGACCTTCGTTCGGAAAAACGTAAGGTCGACGATTTGAGCCGTGAGGCACAGCAAGCATCCGAGGATTCGGTAAAAGAGCTATCGTTGATTAACAACCGACTCAGAACAACCAACAAGATGCGTGAAAGGTATGCTTCGCTCTTTGTGGAGATGTATGCCGCTTATGTCGAGAAATTCAACAGCTTTCAAAAAAGTGTTGACCGCAAAGTGAAGGCCAAACAGTTTGACAGCATCATGCCACTGCTTCACACCACACGAATGAAGGACGATGAGGCTCGTGCCTTTTTCCATTCATTCGACACAGCGTTCCTCGCGCTCTATCCAACATTTATTGAGGAATTTAACGCACTGTTGCTCCCCGATAAGCAGGTGGTGCTGAAGAAGGGTGAAGTGCTTAACACCGAACTGCGCATTATGGGA
>CAZDIC010000251.1:0-1704 GCA_964505395.1 uncultured Alistipes sp.
TGCTGCTCAGCCACAAATTGACGAGAATCACTGCGAGCCTCTTTCTCGGCATACAGGCTATTAATAGCCTCTGCCGAATAGTCGCAATAAGCCCCATGGTGCACAATAGCTTCCAGAGGCAAACGGCCCACCTCTACCCCATCGTTAGCGGGATAGCCAACCGTGAGAGTTATCATAGGCACCACCAAGCGTGGCAGATGCAACGTCTCGGCAATTTGAGCGGCGTTGTAGGTGGTAGTGCCAAGCCAGCAACAACCCAACCCGTTTAACTCAGCAAGTGTGTTAAACTGCTGTGCAAAGGCGATTGTATCCATCGCGGCAGCCACAAACGATTGAGCATTATCGTAACAAGCATCGGCGTTGCGCTCCTCACACCAACGACTGAAACGATTGAAATCAGCACAGAATGTAAGCACAACCGGAGCCGACATCACTTGTGGCTGGTTAAAATGAGCCGGAGCCAAAGCTTGACGTTCGGCCTCATCGGTTGACATCACCACACTATACAATTGCATATTACCGGTGGTCGGTGCATATGATGCCTTCAGCAACAGGTCGTTAATCAAATTCACATCCACCGGCTTATCTGCATAAGCTCTAATAGTGTGACGTGAAGTCCAATAATTATTTATATCCATAATGAAATTTTTTACGAGAGTTATCACCAAAATCGGAGATTCAAGCTAAATTGCAATCGCTCCGACAATTACAATCACAAAGATAGCACTATTTCACCAACCGCGAAAGATGCATATAACACAACTATGCATCAACTGTCAATTTCTCAAGTGTAGCGAATTAGTCACACAGCTGATTACCAGGCGTTTATTTTCAACAATTGGAAAAGTTTTCAACATTACATCACTTTAAACATTTCAGATTTGGAAGAATGATTTAAAATTACGAAGTTTGCACAGCGATACCAAAGTGAGAGCTATGAGCACTCACATCGCACCAACCTTAACGCAAAACCAAAGCTCAACCAATCGAAAGGAGAAAACAGAACCATGGCATCAAGTGAACACGAAGCAAAGACCTTCAGTTACAACGAAGCTTATGAAGCAAGTGTAAAATATTTCAACGGAGACGAACTTGCCGCCCGCGTGTGGGTCAGCAAATACGCGTTGAAAGATTCGTTCGGCAACATCTACGAGCTCACCCCCGATGATATGCACCACCGCATCGCATCGGAGATTGCACGTATCGAAAATAAATACCCTAATCCCATGAGCGAGGAGGAAATCTTCAGCTACCTTAAAGATTTCCGTTACATCGTGCCGCAAGGCAGCCCCATGTCGGGCATCGGCAACAACTACCAAGTCGGTTCACTGTCAAATTGCTTTGTAATCGGATTGGATGGCAATCCCGACTCCTACGGCGGTGTTATCCGCATCGATGAGGAACAGGTGCAATTGATGAAACGCCGTGGCGGTGTGGGCCACGACCTCAGCCACATTCGTCCGAAAGGCACACCTGTGAAGAATTCGGCGCTGACATCGACCGGCCTCGTCCCGTTTATGGAGCGCTATTCAAACTCCACACGCGAAGTGGCTCAAGATGGCCGTCGCGGAGCTCTGATGCTTACAGTGTCGATTAAGCACCCCGATTCAGAAGCTTTTGTTGATGCAAAAATGACCGAAGGAAACATTACCGGAGCCAACGTGTCGGTGCGCATCGACGACGACTTCATGAAAGCCGCCACCG
>CAZDIC010000252.1:0-1670 GCA_964505395.1 uncultured Alistipes sp.
ATGTTAAAAATGCTAATTCGCTTGTGTGGCAACATAGAAGGTAGACATTGTGGTGTCACTTAAGCATATACCCAACGCTACTCCGAAGAACCATATACTCGCTTTGCCGGTTAGTGTACTTGTGTGATACGTTCAATATGCGCCTCGCGACGCATTCGTCGTCACTTGGCAAAGCGCGTATTGAAGCGATATGGTGGCGTCAATCAGCCGTCGCGTTTGGTCTTGAAATAGAGTTGCGCGGAGTTGATGATGTTTTGCCAGGCAATGTAGGCCGCCGGAGCAATGGAGCTGATGGGATTGAGGAACGTCAGCGCCATCCAAATGGCAAGCACAGTGTTTTTCTGTCCCAGACCTTGTGCGCCGGCAATCTTGTCGCCATAGCGGCGACCAAGTCTGCGACCGATCACAAACTGGAGCACACAGACCACCGCAGCGCCCACAGCCAGAATAATCATATTTGGAATTTTCGATGCAGGCTCACGCATCACAAAGCTCACCGCACGCCCCACGACCACAATCAGCGATATGGCCCAGAGATAGAACGACAATCCGGCATGGTCGGCCAACTTATGGTGTGCCTTGGGAGCAAGCGCACGCAGCGCCATAGCAATAATCAACGGACTGATAATCAGCGGCACCACCTTGCGGCAAATGGTGAGAAACGTGGGGAAGAAATCAACCGTTTCGCTCCCCATCAGCGTGAAAAATATCGGAGCGGTAACGGCCACAGTGAGATTGCTCACAATGGAATAAGTGGCGAGGCGCGGCACACTGCCGCCAAGCATGCCCACAATCACCGGCGCCGCTGTGGCCGTGGGACAAAACACGCAGATAAACAAGCCCTGCGCCACGTCGACGTCGAGCGGACGCAAAGCGGCATACAGTGCCAATGCGCCCACCACCTGCACCGCCAGCAGCGACCAGCTCAATGCAGTGATTCTAAACTCCTTGGGGCTCACCTTGCAGAAGGTGAGCAGCAACATAGCAAAGATTAACACAGGTGCCGCCCACGCCATTGCATCCATATAGTTGTGGCAAATCACGCCTATCAACATTGCTATGGGCAACATCCACGGTTTCAGGCGGCGACGGATTTCCGAAGCTTTCATGGGCACAAAGTTATACATTATTTCCGTAACGGCACAAAAAATTTTTTTTGAGGGGCGGAGTAAACATTTTTGCAGGTTCGTGTGTTTGAAAAAATGTAAATAAGACTCCACCTTTACCTATTGTTGGAAACATACATAAAAATACTGATTTTAACCTGAACGATTATTCCAATCGCTCGATCTCTCCAAAAAAAACTGAAAACACGATATGATTACGACAAAGCACATTAACGACCTCTATCGTAGATATCGCAACAAGCCCGGAAACATTGAAGATCGGAATCTTCCGCTGTTGACCCGTTACGCTCTCGACTCCTCGGCCATGAATCTCGACGGCAGCCACGTGGTGTTCAGCCACATGGACAATCAATCGCCCTTCCGCTCCATCGACGTGGACCGCATTCACGCCGTGGTGGATTTCGACGACGACATAGCCATAGTGCTCCGCGCCAGCATTGTTTTCGTCAACAAACACACCTTCCACACCCGCGTCCACATCCGCCCCAACCCCAAAGGTCTGTTCAGCCACCTGCGCTTCTACCTCGAAAAATAATCCGCAAA
>CAZDIC010000253.1:0-1664 GCA_964505395.1 uncultured Alistipes sp.
TGTAGCCACCGGCCTCGCGCTTGCCCCACTCCTTGTAGTTGCTGCTTGTTTTAATCTTTTGCAAAATAGCCTCGGTAGCGGCTATTTGATAAGTGCGCATCACCAGCAGCAGATCCTCCGATGTGAATACACAGTATTTCGTCAGCACACTAAGCAGTGTGTGTTTTGAGAGGAAGGTTTGCGTAAAGTCCACAAGATCGTAAATCGGTTCATTGGTTTTGACAGCCCAAAACGAAGTGAATTCAAAGCTATTGGATGTCTGCTTGCGACCTTTATTGGTTTGCCGGGCTTGCTCCTTGATATGAGCGTTGCGAGTAGTGTTGCTGTAATATTTTGTTAACGTGCCGTTAGAGATGATAAAGATCTGCACGAACTCAAACAGACCGGATCCTGCCCAAAACGATTCTCGATTATATCGGCGAATTTGGTTGAACGCCTCCTTGATTTCAACGCCTCGGCGTTTCAGCTCAACATGAACCAGCGGCAGACCGTTAACTAAAATTGTTACGTCGTAGCGATTTTCGTGTGCTCCTCCCTCCGGCACATATTGGTTGATGACCTGCAGAGAGTTGTTGTGGATGTTATCCTTGTCGATAAGCATCACATTAACCGTTGAGCCATCCTCGCGCTCCATCACCTTGCGATGATCCTCTTGGATGGTGCGAGTTTTTTCAACAATTCCATCATTGGGATTGCCTAAATGACGAACAAAAAAGTCGCGCCACTCCGAGTCTGTAAACGCGATGCCGTTAAGCTTTTCAAGCTGATGGCGCAAGTTGGCTATTAGTTCGGATTCCGAGGTAATAGGCAGATATTCGTAGGCTTGGCGTGTGAGCTGCTTAATAAAGTCAGCTTCCATTTCCGCCTCGCTCTGATATTGTGCGGCACTGCGGTAGCCTGGATCAAATTCACTGACCACAGTTGATTCGGAGTTCTCCGAAACCATTTTATATTGCTCGTTCATGGCTAATGTGACGTTATGAGGATTGATTATGCTAATTTTTTGAAGGTCAGCAATTGATTACGGTAGTATTCATATTGCTGTTTGCGGGCTTCAATCTCAGCCGGAAGGCCTTGCGTTAGGTCGTTGACCAGCGTCTCGAAGCGGTCAAGAATCTCAACGATGCGTTGCTGCACCTCTATGGGCGGAATCGGAATTAGTATTTTTGCCATATTTTCGCCTGACACTCTCATGACCTTACTGCCTGTAACAAACGGTTGTTTCTGCTTTTGGAAACTATCTGTTTGAAAAAAGTAGGCAACATATTTTGGATTCTGATTGTGCTTAAATATATAGGCATCTCCACTTACAGCAATGTCTTCGTTGCCCAACCATGCTACCGCTTTACATACATCATCGACATTCTCGCTTGTTGTAGCAATAACGATGTCGCCGTGTGATGCTTTCTTCAATTTTTTAGCAAAGTCTTCTGAAACGCAGGTGATAGTTTTGTCGGCAAAAGTGCCATAATGAGTATAGATTTGGCCATAGTGGATACAGCCAACTCCACTTTCAGTAAAGTCTTTCTTTTGCAGACCATTGCCGCGAATGAATGTGCCAATCTCGCCCATAGGTTTCCAATCAATCGCGTAACTCCCTGACGGGGGGGTAGTTACCCCAATCTGTTGCGCATCATCGGTCCCGTAGCCGGAGGCGGAGGGAT
>CAZDIC010000254.1:0-1651 GCA_964505395.1 uncultured Alistipes sp.
GTGAACACGAAAGGAGGCGAACACCTCTGATTAGTGTTCACCTCCTACTCGATGTCATATTGAACGGCGCTGCCGTTCGTCCCGGCGGCGCTGCCGCCCAAAAAAGGACATAGACAAGGTCGGTACACTTTGTCCCTGCCTGCGACGACATATTCGCCATAGTGCGTTTCCCCTGCGGGGAATTTTCGACGATTTTACGAAATTTGATACGTCCGGTCATCACACAATCGTGTCGTATTATATTGTGTAAAAATGTTGAAATATTGAAAATAATGATTAATTTTGCAGTGAAAATTCCTTTCATTATCCAATTATTAGCTCGGAAACAACTTATTATCCAATATTCAAAAATTATGCATTCCAAAATTTTCAAGCCTTCAGCGTTGCTGCTCGCGGCTATAGCCATGCCTTCGGTGATGGCAAATGCGCAAGATGCAGAGCCTGAATGGTATGTAGGACTTGGTGGCGGTGTCAATATCTCGTCGCTCAACTATTCCAATCTCGACGAAGAGCTTTATCCCGAAAACAAGTCGAACCTCAGTGGCGTGTTCAGTATTTTTGCCGAATATGACTTTGGCAGTCAGCGACAATTTGCCATTCGCCCTCAATTTTCGTTTCTCACTCGTGGTGGCAAAATCTCCCAAATCGGGCAAGACTATTTTGACGAGTACAATTATTTGAAAACTGATCCCGACCGCCTTGTCGACGCTCGCTATCAGCTCAAAGCCACGTATCTCGACTTCCGTGTGCCGTTGACCTATCAGTTTGGCAATGCCGATTGGCACATTCGTCCTTACGTGTATGTGGCTCCCGTTGTGGGCTTTGTCAACAATGGTTATGTCGACGCTCGCTTTGAGTATGGCGATGGCAGCTACGAGGGCGTGAACTACGACCTGACCAAAGCCAACATTAATTCCCTCTACTTTGCCGGAGCCGTTGGCTTGGGCGCAAAGTGGCAATTCAATCTGTCGGGTGCGCCATTCTTCCTCGGAGTGGAGGTGAACTATCAGCTTGGCATCACCGACACGTATAGCAGCGACGAGAAAAACGGCGACGTGGCAAACGTTTCTTCATTCTTTGAAACTTCGGGCAAGGTTGACGGCACTCGCAAAATCAATTCTTTGGAGGTCGCCGCCACACTGGGCATACCCTTCAGCGTGTTTAAGAGCAAGACCGCGACTCCGGTGGTGGACTATGCTCCGGTGGCTGCCGAGCCCGCTCCGACAGTGGAGGAACGCCCCTGCTACACCCTTGGTGAGGTTCTCACCATGCTCAACAACGGAAGCAACATTGAGGGCAAGGTGATTTGCGCCATCGATGATAACATCAACTTTGAGTTTGGCAAGAGCGAGATTAATCCGTCGTCGTATGCCTATCTCAACGCGCTTGCCGACCTCTTTATTCGCACCAAAATGCGCGTGCGCATCAGCGGTCACACCGATGCCGTTGGTAGCTACGACACCAATATGGAACTTTCGCGCAAACGCGCTTTGGCAGTCAAGCAATATCTTGAGAGCCGCGGCGTTGACGGCAACAAACTCTCATGCACATGGTATGGCTACACTCGCCCCATCGCCTCCAACGAAACCGATGAAGGTCGCAAGCAAAACCGCCGCGTGGAATTTGAAATCTTAAAGTAAACAATAACTCA
>CAZDIC010000255.1:0-1630 GCA_964505395.1 uncultured Alistipes sp.
CGCTCGTTCCACCGTCAAACAACCTTAATGGAGCAAGCCGGCGTTGTGGAGGTATTAACAACACAAGCCTCTCTGCTCGTCATATAACGAACGTCGCAATTCGTATCTCGCGCTATTAGCTCCCGTGAAACGATGATCGTCATGCAAGTCGTTGTAGATAGCGGTGGGATATGCACTTTTCCACCTTCTGAACGCAGCAGGTTCAGGTTGCTTTACAATATGTTTCATCGCGCCAGCCTTTCCACTCTTTTTCGCATACGAGGCAATTCAGGGTGCTGAGGCACCGATTCCTGCAGTGCCAACAACTGTGCACGTGCCTCAGGCAGGTTATTCTCAACCACGGCAGCGTTAAAATTATTCACCATGTCAAAAACCGCATTGGGCACATCGTGAGCGAGATTCATAAGATCGCCCAACACAACCTCCGACGGCATCCCATAACCATAAGGAGCACGAGAAATTGAGCCATCATTGTTGATGATGCGCAGCGACTCGGTCGGCACGCCATTGATAACGTGGGGTGAGTGGGTGGTGAGGATAAATTGCACATTGGGGAACGTGCGTGTGAGAGCTACAGCGATTTCGCTTTGCCACTTAGGATGCAGGTGAAGATCCACCTCATCAATCAACACAATGCCCTCGCCAAGCAGAGGGTCGCCTTCGGGATTTGCCAGTGACAGGCGATGACAGAGGTCACCGATTAGCGCAAGATATATTTTTTCGCCATCCGACAGTTGCTCGGCATTCAGTGTCATGCCATCCTTCTTCAACATCATACCAAGAGGATGACGCTCGATATATACGTCTCTGTATTCAGGCATAAAACGTTCCATAGCACGACGAAACGCACGTAGACCGGCATGTTCCACAGTGCTGCCACTACGCACTGTCATCTGATTTTCCCAATCCTCACATGCACGAAACCATGTGAAAAAGCCACGGAAATTGGTAGATCCATCGGTGCATTTATCGTAGGCGTCAAACATAGAATACTCTTGGCTACGTGTGCGCACCGGAATGTCGAGCACAGCCCTTTGCACACCGTATGACGCAAACACCGGCAATGAGGTCGCTTTATTTTCAAGCAACTGTGCGCGTTTATACATTACATATTCTTTGATCGGCTGTATGCCCAATGTATAATCCCTGGCGAAACCCGGTTTTGCCTTGTTGGGCACGGTGACAGTGCCGTTAAAGATGTTTCCTATTACACAACCGTTGCGGGCACTATTATTCACAGCCAACGCCGGAATGTATAAACCAACACCGTTTTCGTTACGCAAACGTGCAATTATCCAGCTAAGAAAAAGCGTTACACCCGATAGTACCGACGATTTACCGGCACCGTTTTGACCAATCAAAACAGTTAGGGTCGGCTCGAATGTTACCGTTTCATCGAGAAAACGCTTATAGTTTACCAATCTGATACTATCGATTTTTACTTTATAATCTTGCATGGCATGCATCTCTGAGGATTATTGATGTGAAACAATGCAAAGATAATAGAAAAAAAGGCAATCTCCAATAAATCGAGGGGTAAATGGATACGAAAAAAGCCACCTGAAAGGTGGCTTCTTCGAGTGATCCGCCTGGGGCTCGAACCCAGGACCCCAACATTAAAAGTGTTGTG
>CAZDIC010000256.1:0-1550 GCA_964505395.1 uncultured Alistipes sp.
CATACCACGGAGAGGAATGCTCTTCAGCCTTCGACACCACCGACCACTCTTCAGGAAGCCATCCCGAATTGCTGTCGTAGCCCTCAAAGCCCTCATACAATGAGGCCGATGCAGTGGCAACGCGGTGAGCCGGAGCCGTGCGCTCCCCTGCCGAACGAGCGCTATCAAACGCAAGAGGGCCTGTAGCCGACACGGCCAACGACGTGGAGGCTAATAGAGCTAAAAGTATAACTTTTCTCATCATGTTTTAATTTAGGTAATAGTTTCTGTTTATGAATGATTGAACCGGCATATGCAGTTCGCACAAATTTACACATATATTTTCTCATTCACAACACTTTAACAATAAAATCGCTCAAATATGCAAAATGTCTTTTTGCGCTGCAACAATCAAACCAAAACCATAACTCGACACAGCGCTCACACCGCCCACACCCACCCCACTGTCGGCCTTACAGGCTTAACACAAAAAAGCGCGCTGCCCGGGTGGGGCAACGCGCTCGATATTTTGGCTGAAAAAGCTGAGCCGAATTAGAGGGCAGCCTTCAAAGCTTCGTTGGTGTGGTGCACAGCTTCTGCGCTCTTGTGGAAGAGAGCTTTCTCTTCGTCGTTGAGGTCGAATTCAACAATCTTTTCGATACCGTTGCGGCCGATGATTGCGGGAACACCGATGCAAAGATCGCTTTCGCCATATTCGCCTTCGAGCAGAGCAGAGCAAGAGATGAGACGTTTTTGGTCGCCGAGCACAGCTGCTACCATTGATGCCGATGCAGCACCGGGAGCATACCAAGCTGAAGTGCCGAGCAATTTGGTCAAGGTGGCACCACCTACCATTGTGTCGGCAGCAACCTGCTGCAATTTGTCGGCTGCGAGATATTCCGAAGCGGGAACACCGCGGTAAGCGGCATAGCGAGTCAAAGGAATCATTGTGGTGTCGCCGTGGCCACCGATAACGATACCTTCGATTTCGTTGGCGTTAGCACCGAGGGCTACGCTCAAGAAATATTTGAAACGTGCGCTGTCGAGAGCACCGCCCATGCCGATGATACGGTTTTTGGGAAGACCTGAGATTTTGTGAATCAAGTAGGTCATGGTGTCCATCGGGTTAGCAACACAGATGATGATTGCGTTGGGAGAATATTTCAACACATTTTCTGTTACAGACTTCACGATGCCGGCATTTACACCGATGAGCTCTTCGCGAGTCATACCCGGTTTGCGGGGAACACCTGATGTGATAACTACAACATCAGAGTTTGCGGTTTTTGAGTAGTCGTTGGTAACGCCGGTCAAACGTGATTGCAAGCCGAGGATGTTTGCGGTTTGCATGATATCCATGGCCTTACCTTCAGACACGCCTTCTTTGATATCGATGAGAACAACTTCATCTGCAACCTGTGTGGTTACAAGCACATTAGCGGTGGTTGCGCCTACGTTACCGGCGCCTACAACTGTTACTTTTGACATAGTTGAAAAGATATATTTGTTGATATTTATTGTTAGTGCGAAGCGTTTTTTCTTCTACAATGCAAATATACGGAAATATTTCC
>CAZDIC010000257.1:0-1544 GCA_964505395.1 uncultured Alistipes sp.
CCCTCTGCTTGTAAGGCAGATGCTCTGAACCAGCTGAGCTAAACGCCCTCTCTCGTCTCATTTGCGTTGCAAAGTTACGCACTTTTTTCGTACCCTCCAAATATTTCGGCAAATTTTTTCATAGTTTTTTTGTAATTTTGTGCCGTAAGAGGCTCAAAACGCCATTTACGACCCTTTTATTCACTTAATCAATTTACACCTATTGAGTATGGAACTCAACGCTTTAACCGCCATTTCACCCATCGACGGTCGCTATCGCGGAAAATCTTCCGGGCTTGACGAATTTTTTTCAGAATTTGCACTTATCAAGTATCGCGTGAAGGTGGAAGTGGAATATTTTATCGCTTTGGCCGAGTTGCCACTGCCGCAATTGGCCGACATCGCTTCGGCCGATGCGAACCGTTCCAAAGCAGATTTGTTTGCGCGCCTGCGTAACATCTATGAGAATTTCTCGCTCGAAGATGCCCAGCAAATCAAAAATCACGAAGCCATCACCAACCACGATGTGAAAGCCGTTGAATATTTCCTCAAAGAGAAATTCGACCTTCTCGGATTGGCACAGTGGAAAGAATTCATTCATTTCGGTCTGACCTCACAGGACATCAACAACACATCGGTGCCCATGTCGCTGCGCGATGCACTTATTAATGTGTACACTCCGCTGCTGACATCGCTCATTGATGCGCTTGAGACTCGTGCAAACGAATGGGCCGACATCCCCATGTTGGCAAAGACACACGGCCAACCGGCATCGCCCACACGTCTTGGCAAGGAATTCATGGTTTATGTGTATCGCTTGCGTCAACAGCTTCAACAACTGCAAGCAGTGCCCATCAGCGGCAAGTTTGGAGGCGCTACCGGCAACTTCAACGCCCATCACACAGCATACCCCGATTACAATTGGCCCGAATTTGCTGCATCATTCCTTCGCGACAAGCTTCACATTGAGCGCGAGCAGTTCACCACACAGATTTCAAACTATGATAATCTGGCAGCTCTGTTTGACGCTCTGCGCCGCATCAACACAATCGTTCTCGATCTCGACCGCGATGTGTGGATGTATGTGAGCATGGAATATTTCAAACAGAAAATCAAAGCCGGCGAAGTGGGTTCATCGGCAATGCCCCACAAGGTCAACCCCATCGACTTTGAGAACTCGGAAGGCAACATTGGTATCGCCAACGCCATCTACAGCCACTTGGCAACGAAACTCCCCGTGTCACGCTTGCAACGCGACCTCACCGACTCAACCGTGCTCCGCAACATCGGCGTACCTATGGCCCACTCGGTGATTGCCTTCCACTCCACCCTCAAAGGTCTCGACAAACTGTTGCTCAACAGAACGGCAATCGACCGTGACCTCAACAACATGTGGAACGTGGTTGCCGAAGGCATACAAACCGTATTGCGTCGCGAAGGCTATCCCAAGCCCTACGAGACCCTGAAAGCACTCACACGCACAAATGCCACCGTTACCGCCGAAAGCATTGCGGAATTTATCGACACGCTCAACGTGTCTGACGCTGTGAAGGAGGAACTCCACC
>CAZDIC010000258.1:0-1541 GCA_964505395.1 uncultured Alistipes sp.
TCGCCGTTGTCGTCGATATATTTGATGCGGAAGGTTGATGTGCTGCCGTCGCTCGATTCAATCATGAATTTCTGACGGTTGCTGAGTGTGCCGGGCTGAATGGCGGCTGCGGGGGTGTCGTTCATGCCGAGAAGTTTGCTCGACGAGGTCTGACAGAAGTAGTAGAAGGCACCATCTTTGGGAGCGAATGTAATGCGGGTGTTAGAGAATGCTGTAACTGCAGCATTAATGTCGCTGATAGCTTGCTCTACATCGGCCTTAGTTGTTGATGTGAGGTAGCCCTTAGCTGTTGCAATGGCTTCGGTGAGGGCATCTGCACCTGCTTGCGAGTAGTTGCCGGTTTCGCTACCGATTGTTGCGCCGTCGAGGGTGTTTTGGGCGTCTTCGATAGCTTCGGCCAAATCGTCAAGAGGAATGCGAGTTGCGGTGAATGTTGACAGTGCATCCTTCAATGTGGCGGCAGCTGTGTTGATTTCATTTTGAGTGGTGGCACTCAGAGCTGCTTTAGCTGTGGCGACAGCAGCGGTGAGTACGTCGATGTCGCTTTGGAGGTAGTAACCTGCTTCATCGCCGGTGGTTGCGCTTGCCAATGCTGCTTCAGCTGAAGTGATGGCATCGTTGAGCGAGTCATACATGAGTTCACCGGTGTATTCGATGATTTTCCAGTTGTTACGGCCATTGTAGCCGCTGCTATTGCCTTTATTGGTCCAAATCTCGGTGCCGTTATTGGTGTCATCGGAGGCCCAATAAGAGTTGCCTGAGTGGCCCATGTTAAGGATGTTAACCCATTCGCTGTCGTAGGTGGAAACGGGGAAGGTGAAGTTGCTCATGGCATCGTCGGCTTCCACAACCTTGGTTGTCCAACCTGAATCGGTGCCTACGTAGCGGCCTGCTTCATCTTTGATTTTGTAGTAGACAGAGCCGTCGTCTTGCGCAACGCTCTCAAATGTGAAGATTTGGGAATCGCCGTCGTTGGGCGCTTCACCAAGGGGATACACTTTCACTCTACCACTGCTGGTAAGTGTGAAATAGTTGTTGGTAGCCTGCTGTTGAATGCAGTAGGTCTTACCTTCCTCCGGCTGTGTAATGGGGTCGGCGCTCAAGTTGGGCGCTATCAATCCCACCATAGTCGCGAGAGTAAAGAATACTCTTTTCATGGGAAAATAATGTTGGTTAATGAATTATTGTGAATTTAATTTCGGTGATAGAGTGGTTGCCGACGGCTGTTGCCACATACACTCCGGCGGGGAGGTTGCCGATGTTCAGCGAACCTGAGCCGGCGAGGGTGGCGGTGGCCATGCAGCGACCGAGGGTATTATAGATTTTAACTGTGCAACCGGCCGGTGAGGTGACGTTCAGCCGGTTTCCGCGGGCGTTGAGGCTCAAGGCTGTGGCACGGTTGAGTGATATGTTGTCGAAGTTGTCGGGCGCCGATGTTTCGCGCAGGGCCCAATAGCGCATATCGTGGTCGCCCATATTGGCATAAACGGGTGAACCTTCGTTGATGGCATCGGGACCGATGTAGCCCCATTCGCCATATT